>JBKJPW010000205.1:0-26484 GCA_046594225.1 Bacteroidia bacterium | reverse complement strand
CTGTAATAAGTTTAGTTTATTAAATTCTTTTTCAAACATAAACCAAAGTTACTGCAAAACAGAGTAGGGTGTTGCTACCTTTTGTAGCATTTTATATAAAAGCCTAAAGCTTTTGGTATATGCTAAATACTCCAATTATTTAATGCAAAACCCAAGGTTTTTTGCTTTGTATGGCTTATATTTGGGTAGATAACATTTAGTTAATGAGCGATATAAAAGAAATAATAGACACCCTTGTAAAGTTTAGAGATGAACGTGAATGGGAGCAATTTCATAATTCAAAAGATTTAGCTTTAGCTATTTCATTAGAAGCAGCAGAATTAAATGAGTTGTATTTATGGAAAAAGGCTGAAGAAGTGGATGTGGATAAATTGAAAACCGAATTAGCAGATGTTTTTGCTTATGCATTATTATTAGCACATAAACATAATTTGGATGTTAAGACTATTGTATTAGATAAGATTAAAGCTAATGGTGAAAAATATCCAGTAGATAAAGCAAAAGGAAGCGCTAAAAAGTATAATGAATTATGAGTTTATCATTTGATTTATCAATTGAAGTTTCTGAGCAGTATGATTTTAATAAAGAGTCATTAACTAAAATTTCTCAAAATACCTGGGTTAAAAATCAATGGCCTTTAGTGTATTTTATTCAAAATGAAACAAAGCGTATAGCTTATGTTGGCGAATCAACAAATGCAGCAAGTAGGATTAAGAATCATTTAGCGAATTCAAAAAAATCAACTGTATTTAATAAAATTTCTATCATTGGTAGCGATAAATTTAATAAGTCGGCAACTTTAGATATAGAATCCAACTTAATACAATACATTACATCTGAAGGAACCTATCAACTTCAAAATGGCAATCATGGTTTAATAAATCATAATTATTACCAACAAGATTTATATAAAGATTTATTTAAAGAGGTTTGGAACAAATTAATAGAGAAGAAAATAGTTTCAAAAACTCTTACTGAAATTGAAAACACAGAACTTTTTAAGTATTCACCCTACAAATCCTTAAATGAAGATCAATATAATTCAGTATTAGAAATCTTAAATGGCCTTTGCTCTAAAAATTCGAATAGAATTTTTATAAAGGGAGGGGCAGGAACAGGAAAAACAATTTTAGCTACTTATCTAATAAAACTTTTGAATACAGATGTTTCCGATTCAAATTTAGAAGATTATAATGATGATGAATTAAGGGAGTTAGAATACATAAAACAATTCCAGGCAAAATATCCAAATGTAAAAATTGGATTAGTTATAGCGATGACTTCTTTAAGAGAATCGTTGGAAAGTGTGTTTAAAAAAATACCTGGCTTAAAATCATCCATGATAATAAATCCGTCAGATACATTTAAACTAAAAGAAAAGTATGATTTATTAATAGTTGACGAAGCTCACAGATTAAGGCAATATAGAAACATTAGTTGGATGGGTGCATTCAAAAAAAATAATCAAAAATTAGGTTTAGATGATTCAGGCACCGAACTAGATTGGATTATTGCTAATAGTAAGAATCAAATTTTCTTTTATGATTCAGCTCAGTCGGTTAAGCCTTCGGATATTGACGAAAAAAGATTTTCTGATTTATTAAATCATAATAATACTCTTAATATTCAATTAACCTCTCAAATGAGAGTTAAAGGAGGGAACAACTATATTAGTTTTGTAGATGAATTATTACATATTAAAAGAAATAAAAAAGAAATATTTGAACTTAATAACTATGAGTTACTTTTTTTCGATTCTTTAAATGATTTATATAAGGAGTTAGAGATTAGAGAAAACGCATTTGGATTATCTAGGTTAGTAGCAGGTTATTCTTGGCCATGGTCTTCTAAAGAAAATAAAAATGCTATTGATATAGTAATTGAAGGGATGCAGTTTCAATGGAATCAAACCGATAAAGATTGGATTAACTCAGTAAATGCTTTTAAAGAAATTGGATGTATACATACAACTCAAGGATACGACCTTAATTATACGGGAGTTATTTTTGGTAAGGAAATAGATTACAATAAATCCACTGATAAAATAGAGATTAATGCAAAATTGTATTTTGACCAAAATGGTAAAAAAGGTATTTCTAACCAAGAAGATTTAAAAAATTATATAATTAATATATATAAAACAATAATGTATCGTGGCATAAAAGGAACATTTGTTTATGCATGTAATACTGGATTGCGCGAATATTTAAAGTTAAGTATTCCTTCGTTTAAAAAGGAACTTCCTTTTAGAATATTAAGTTTTGATAAAGTAAAGCCCTATGTCAATTCAGTACCCTTTTACGATATTTCGATTGCGGCAGGTAGTTTTAGTGATTTGCAATTACCTTCAGATGTAAAATGGATAGAATTACCATTTAACGTTTCTGTTAAAGAAGATTATTTTGTTTGTAAAGTTGTGGGTGACTCAATGAATAAAATTATACCAAGCAATTCATACTGTTTATTTAAAAAGGATAAAGGCGGCACAAGAGATGGTAAGATAGTTTTAGTGGAACATACGTCAATTCAAGATGCAGACTATGGTTCTGGATATACCATTAAACTATATGAAAGCGAAAAGCAAATCAGTGAAGAATCTTGGGAGCAAAAAGTAATTAAATTAAAACCTAGTTCGACTATTGCAAATTATACTGATATTATATTCTATCCTGAAGAATTGACTTCTTTAAAAGTGATAGGTGTATTTGAAAGAGTATTAAAATAAGAGATATGATACCCACTCCACTACTCCCGAAAGCTTGCAGTACGCCTTACAACTTAATAAAATATTCATCGTTCCCTATTTGAAACAGGCATATTAAATTGGGTGGCACTAATGTTCATTTTAAATTCGTTGGAGATTAGGGAATCACCACCATTAAACACTTTTAATCGGCAGGTAGTAAAAAAGTCGCCGCTGCATTTAACCCCTCTCGAAAATGCAAAGGTTTGTGGAGGCAAATCAACACTATAATAACTATTGCCGCACCAGCTATGGCTCCAATATTCTATCGGCTTCCATTGTTTATGTTCGTCTTGTGCTTCCACAATCATCATGATGCTTCCATCTTGCAACTCAAGGGTAGCTATTTTAGTATCGGATAAATTGGCTATATAAATAGGAAAGCTTTTAACATCTTGTGTTAAGGTATCGTCTTGCAACAAAGTTCGGTTATCATCAAAACTACGATGAAATAAATAATTTGCCCAAATGGGACGCTTAGTCATGGTAACTTCGTTGATGGTATCTACAATAATAGCCAGTTTTTTATTGGAATAGAGTTGCTTAGTTTCTTTGGATGGTTCCCAAAATTGATGGTACTTCGCACTATCTTGTTTTGGATTCTCTAGGTTAAGTTCCTCGCACATTGGGCTAATGAATTCAAGGTCGTACCAGGCATTCATCATATATTGTGGAGCAAGGCATAAACTGCTTTTTTGTTTATCAGTTTTGATGATGGGTATTTTAAAATCAGGAGGAGTAGTGGGTGGCACTACATAAGATGATAACACCGTAATAATGGAGATAAATAATAAAATGATAAAAGTGCTAAGGATGGCGAAGGTTTGCGGAAAACGTTTCATGGCGCATATATTTAATGATTAATAAAATGGTTGCTTAGTTAAAGTTAATGTCATTGCCGCTTATGCTTTTATACAAATGCACCAGCAGCCACATTGGCTTTATAACTGGTAGCTTGCACTGGATAAGTGGTTTTGATTGTATAATGCAATGCCACTAGTTAGTGACAGCCATTTTTATAATCTATGATTTACGTTGAATGAATAGAAAATAAAAACAATTTTTATATTACGAATCTAAGATGGCACCTAATATGCTTATGGCAAATAAGATTATCCAAAAATATAGTAAAAAGCGTTTTTCGCCTTTGCTTAGTTTTTTTCTAATAGCATAGCCTTTTTGCTCCTGTAAATAATAAAAGTTCATCATACGGTGCACGGGGATTAAAAACACAAACGAAAATAAAATACACAATACAAGTGGACTATTTTTTATGCTTACAAAAATGCTAAATACCATAAAGCTTATAAAACAAAGTAATAATGGGATGTTTTTTTTATAGCCCTTACTGATGGCTAATACTTCAAACTTATTAAATAAACTATAGCCATAAATGAGAGTAAAGGCGGTTCTAAAAGAGGGGCTGATGTTAAATCCCTTTTCATCTTTTAAATATTGCCAGTGTTTAAAAAACCAAAAAAACGGATACATTCCCAATGAACAAAAACTGAGCATACAAAAATGTTTTACCGATTGATAGTTAGAGTAGGCAATAGGTAATGTGTTTTCTATTTCAATTGGTTTTATTTCGCTCATTTTTAAGCTTTGTTTTGCTTTATATTGTATGCAAGTTAAAGTTTAATCTTCAAACATATCCATTATTTATAATTTAGTAAATCATATATTTTTGTGCATCCAATTATTTCTAATACATTAGTATTTAAAATAAGCAACATGAAACCTATTTTTCTTTTAGTAGTTGTATTTGTATTAGTAGCTTGTAATAATAACCAACCAAGTAAACAAACTGATAGCCAAACCATTGCTGAGCAAAGCACAGATAGTAATGCCGTAACAACTACTGGCCCCATTACTGATTTTGCAGCTGATTACGAAGGCGCTATTGATGGTAAATATCAAATAGTCATGCAGCTTACCAAAACTGGTAGTACACTGGGTGGTACTTACTATTATAAAAATAAAGGAAAAGCCATTAAATTATACGGTACTATTGCTGATGATGGCGGTATTGAGCTCACCGAAAAAAATAAAGATATGCTCACTGGTACATTTTATGGCAAACTTGTTGGCGACAAAATTTCAGGTACTTGGAGCAACGTTGATAATAGCAAAACCATGCCTTTTGAAGTGACTCAAACCAACATTGCTAGTATGCAAAACAAAGGCGATGTGTTGAGTTATGCTATTGGACAATATGATTTAGCTTCCATTACTGGTGCCACAGGTGTTAATACCCTATTTGATACTTATATACAAGATGGTAAATGGGTATCGATGGGTAGTGCAAACATTGGCGGACAGCGCGAAGGATACATTACTGACTTAACTCAAAAAGATTTTGACTTATTATCTAACTTACACATAACTGTAGATGATAACAGAGCCATACATTTATATGCTGGTTTAGTGGAGTTATTTAATAGTCCGTTTAAAGGCCAAGGGATGGATTACCGCATTACGCAAACAGATAAAACAAAACTAAATGAGCGCATGGCGGCTTTACATCCTGATTCAGTTTTATATACAAATAAATATATTTTGTTAGCGGATGATCATATCAACTATAGTAAAATATTAGTGGGTAATTTTGAAATTACTACTGAAGATAATTTGATATTGACTTACATACCAGCTGTTAATTCTTTTGAATTAGAATTGTTTTATGGCGATTGTTGCGATAGTAGTGTGTTAACGTTTAGTAAATAGGCCGTTTGTACTCCAAGTATCAACATTTCATGCGTAGATGCAAAATGATTACTCAGAGATAGAAGGGTAGGATTCCTTTTTAATTAAAATAGCTTTGGTAACAACATCTAACTTTAACTTTTCTGCATTTTCTAGAATGTGACTTTCTAGCAAAGTTTCGTAGGCGTTAACGCCAACCAACAATAACTCATCGCATTGGGTTTGCGTATCGGCATGCTCACTTGCTATAGTGCCAATGAGTTTATATTTAGCAGGAATGCCTTTTAAATTAAATTTAGTTTTGACCTTAGCTTTTTTTGCCGAAGACTTTGGACCCGCTGAAGGTTTGCGTTTAGGAAGGGTACGTTTATTTAATTTGGTTGGGCGCATAGAGGCTCAAAGGTAATTGTATTTTTTGATGTTTACGTAAATATTTTTTTGTGAAGATGCCGCGTGGGAGGATTGTAACGAAGTCCTTTTACGCATCATTCCTTAAATAATTAATAAAAGATGGGGTCGCAAAGCCTATACAATACACTAGCTGACGGAGACTAGACATGTCCAAAAAACGTATAAACCGATTAATGTGTAATTAAATAAAGTTTATGGTATCCAACTATAAATAATTATACACTATCGGTAGTTGTCATGAAACTAGTAAAATCTAGTGTTTTTTAATCTTAAATATATACGCTACAACCAATGCACAGCAATAGATTTACCGACACTATATAGGAAGTTAAAATATAAACACTATACTTTCTGAATCAGTTTTTTAACTTCTCGAAAAGCTTCATTTAGATTCTTTTTTTGTTCTTCCAGCATTTCTTTCGTTTCAGCTTTTCCTAAAGCAAATTGTAATTCAAGATGTTCGAACTTAGCTTTTAAATGATTCCATTTCTCAGTATCTTTTTGTATAGTTGAATGGATATCCGCTTTAATAAGCTGATACTTTTCGCGCGTTTCTTTTTTTATTTCTTCAAATTTATCGTTTAGCTCTGCTTTCCCTAAAGCTGTTTGCAATTGTAATTCTTCCATTTTTGTGCTTGCTTTTTTGAAAAAAGAAACCACATTGTCTCCAAAATGTTCCATGATGTTTTTTTAATTATTGATTATAAAAGTAATGCCATTGTTATAGTATAAACTGCTGATTGTTTTATTAAAATATGAGTTTTGTCATAAAACAAATTATTTTAAGCAACCTTTTGTTCGTTAAAAACTTACATGATACACATCTGTTTTATTTCTTGAAATATTAAACACTTCAAAGCCACCAGCTTGTGGTATCATCTCTATTAAGTCAAAGTTTTTACAGTCCTTACCTAGTCCTTCAAAAATTAAAGTAAAGCCTCGTCCATCATTCAATGTCCATTGAGGGGCAAAAGAAATATTAAAGGCAGTAATTAATTTCGCTCTCCTATCCAAATTATGTTCTATTAAGTAGGTACTTGGCCAAATACGGTAGGCTTCATCTCCTCGGCTATCACAACTACAATGCACAATAGTTTGACGCTCTTCGCTCTCCAAAGTTTTTATTTCCTTTTTAACTTCGGCTTTAATTTTAGTTATTTCTTGTGTTTCATTCATAAACAACAAAATGGGCATTAATTTTTTTCGGCGATGGTAGTTGAATTATTAAATTTTGCTTTAATGGGTCTACCATTGATAATTAAAGTGATATCACAATAATCAAATTGTGGGTTTGCAACATTTACCGAAAATCCATTTTTGCCTAGTATTTTTAATGATTTGTTTAAGCACTCATCGTAAGGGTAGCAAAACATAATTTCACTTATTACACCATCGTTAGATACTGCATTTAATGACTTATCGTATAAATATACATATATGATAGATACTGAGTTTAGCATCTCTATATTGTAGTTTTGAACAGTTTTAACTACACCGCCTTTTGGGCCAATTTGCATGATTTTTTTTTCTTGCGCTTTAGTATGAATAGTTATAATACTTAAAGCTATGATTAATAGTGTTTTCATTGTATTGGTTTTAGGTACATGCAAATGTGAACATATAATAACCGTAAGACTTACAAAATAGAAACAAATTGTTACATATATCACTGCGCGCTTCAAGCATTAAAAACCTGTGATTTATGTAAAATATATAGATAAAGATGTAAGACTTTTTTTGCATTAAAATACAATTTTGTGTTTCGAGAAAATGTATTTACTTCTTAAAATTAACCGCTATAAAATCTAATCATACATAATATACATACCATGAACAAAATACGTTTAATTAAATTTTTGACTTGTATTATTTTTACAACTGTATCAGTAAAAAGCTTAGCCCAAGAGGTTAAGCCACCCGCTGAAAAAGCAAAGGCTGTAACAACCTATGTTGAAACTAGCCAGGTTCCTAAAGTTATTATAGAAAAGTATAGGCAGGAATATCCTCTCCGAACTTTAGAAGTATGGAATGGATACCCAGAGTTTTTAGATGAATCGGATTGGTATGGTTGCAATCCTTATTTATACAATTGCGTTAATCCTAAATATTATGTAGTTGATTTTATTAATGATAAAATACCATATAAAGTCGTTTATAGTTTAGAAGGAAATAAAGTAGCCGTGCATAGAAGTATGAATACCAAAACTATAGAGGTCATTGCTAAGGCTATAATGAAAACTAATTACAAAGATTGGAAAATCACGAAGGCTCAAGAAGAAATTTTTAAAGGAGATGACGCAGATAAGTTGGTGGTTTATAAGATAGAGGTTACTAAAGCGGACAAAGTGCATTATCTTTTTTATAAAGCTAATGGCATTTTGATAAAAGATAAAGAGATTAAATAGTACAATGTATTTATTTATCATCAAAGCCACCTCAATGCTATTATCAAATGATGAATATGTGAATTATGTAATATATTTTAGAGGTTATATAACAGTTGACGCTAGAATAAAAAGAACTTTGTAGAATAATTTATTATAAACTTTAAAAAATCATTATGAAAAAAATCACAATCATTGCAATAGTTTTAGTAGCAAGTAGTTTTGCGGCTTGTAAAAAAGAAAGAACTTGTACGTGCACTTATACTAATTCAGGCTCATCTAATACATATACTGAAATTACAACTTACGATAAAGCATCTAAAAAAACAGCTAATGCTACATGTACTTCAGGAACAGTATATAGTCAAGCAGAACCTGGATATATTCAAACGAGGGTTTGCGATTTAAAATAATAAATGTAGCTGTAACTGAATTTTTTTTAGTTTATTTATTCAGTAACAATTACATGCAGAAGCCATGATGAATTTTATTTGTCATGGCTTTTATCTTTTTTAAATATTGACCCAGGGATTTAGACTTGACACTGATATTTTATTGATAGTTGAGAACAAGATATATAATTGGATTTTTTTATTTTTAGCTAGTTAAGTATATATTATGGTTTTTTGTACAAGCTAAAATGTGAGTTATTTCCACTATCTTTGCTGAAAATAAATTCTTGAAAACCATAAAATATCTCGCCAACAGTATTGAGGCACCAGAGTCTGATTATTTATTTGTAGGACCATCTCAGTTACCCAATTCTGGAAATGGTTTATTTACAGCAATTGCTATTTATAAAGACGAAGTGATTTCCATTTTTAAAGGAGAATTATTAACGCCACTTCAAGCTAAACTAAGAGCCAATAAAGGAAAAGATAAATATTTTATTAGTATGCCTGATGGCTCAATGATGGACAGTATGTATACGGCTTGCTTTGCTAAATACGCTAATGATGCGGAGGGATTCACAAAATCAAAATTCAAAAATAGTTCTAAAATAACACTAGATGAAGATGGTAATGTTTGCATCATTGCTACTCGAAATATCAAAGAATGTGAAGAAATTTTCTGCGGGTATGGAAAGACTTATTGGAAGAAGCATTCCTAAACAATACAATTAATGATCCCTCTTCAGCCAACCCGTAATACTCATTCTCGGTTGTTGTGTAATAAGTACTTCATGTTGTAGTTCATTACTTTTGAAGAAAACAGTAGTGCCCTGTTTGGGAGCAATTTTTTGATTATTATAATTTTGATACACCATCAATTGTCCACCATCTGCTTCTTTCCAATCTTCGTTTAAGTAGCTAATCATAGAATATTTACGACTAGGATTATTTTTAAACGTATCGGTATGTTTTTTATAAAAGCTGCCAGCTTCATATAAGGAGTAATGAAACTCATAGCTATTAATACCTGCATAGCAACTGCGATTTAAATACTTAATAAAATCATCTATCTGGTCAAAAAATTCATTTTCAAATTCATTATTATGCTCTCTATCGAGCCAATAAATAGAGTCACTTCTAACAGCTGCATCGTGAGATATGATTTCGCTGTTGCCAGTTCCAGCTGGTTTCATTAGATTTTGCTTAACGAGATATTGTAAATTTTGCTTGAGATGATTGGATAGTTCTGGACTCAAAAAATCTTTGGAGATTCCAATATTATCTTTAATAAAACCAGCAATCAGTGTTTCAAAATCGTTTTCCATAAGGCTAAAAAGCCTGAATGTACAGACGCTTAATAAAGATAGTTTATTAAATGGATAAAGTAGGATATATTATTTAAAGCGGAACTTTTCAGGGCATATGCAATAATATTTTTAATATCCCATTTTTTATCGATATTTAGGTGTCATTTATGTTTCTGAAAAGGATAGCTTATATAGTATTGTGTTTATTTGCAAGTAATTTTACGTTTGCTCAAAATATCGACTCTTTAAAGAAAGCGTTAAATGCTACTGAAAATGATACCATTAAAGTGAACATTTTATTGCAGTTAGTAGAAAGTATTAGCGATGATGATGTGTGGCCACAATACAATGAACAAATGCTCCAGATTTCAAAAAAAATTGTACAGAGCAAAAATGTAGCCATTCGCCGTAAAGGAAAAAAAGGCTTAGCTGATGCTTATAATAATATTGGTTTTATGCATAATAATCAGGGCGACATTCCTAATGCCTTAGATTATTTTGGAAAGAGTTTGCGTATGCAAGAGGAATTAGGAGATAAAGCGGGAGTGGCTGAATCGATGAGTAACATAGGTGTGATTTATTTTTTTCAAAATGAATTACCAAAGGCTTTAGATTATTATTTAAAAAGTTTAAAGTTACGTGAAGCATTAGGCGATAAAAATGGTATTGCTAATTCGATGAACAATATTGGTAATTTATTTTATACCCAAAATAATATGACGCGTGCTTTGTATTATAGTACCCAAAGTTTAAAGCTGCAACAAGAAATTGGCGACTATGAAGGCATGGCTTATTCGCTGAATAATTTAGGAGGTATTTATTACAGTAAAGGAGAATTACAAAAAGCTCTTGATTATTATTTCCAAAGCAGATTAATGCGTCAAAAAAATGGGGATTCACAAGGTATGGCGGCCTCTATGCATAATATTGCCTCAGTGTATTTAAAGTGGGCATTAGACATAGACGGTAACAAACAAAAACAATTAATACTGTCTCGTGCTTATGCAGATAGTTCTTTAATGATGTCTAAGAAATTAGGTTTTCCTGCTAATATTAGAAATGCTGAGCGATTGCTTTCTCGCATTGATTCTGTCAATGGCAAGTATGCAGATGCCTGGGAGCACTATAAACAATTTGTATTTTATAAAGACAGCATTAATAATGAGGCTAATCATCAGGCAAGTATTAGAAGTCAGTTAAAATATGTATTCGAGAAAAAAGAAGCAGTATTAAAAGAACAGAGAGATAAAGAACGCATTATTGTAGAAGAAAAAAGCCGAATGCAGCAAATTATTATCTGGTGTGTTGTTGGGGGATTAATTTTGGTACTAGTGTTTTCTTTTTTCATATTTAGAAGTTTGTTAGAAAACCGAAAGGCCAATAAAATTATTTTGAGTCAAAAAAAATTAGTTGAAGATAAAAACCTAATTATTGAAGAAAAACAAAAAGAAATTATTGATTCTATTAATTATGCCAAACGCATTCAATATTCCTTATTAGCGCACGTTGATTTTTTAAATGCTAATATTCCTAATCATTTTATTTATTTTAATCCAAAAGATATAGTGAGTGGCGATTTTTATTGGGCTACTAAAAAAGATGATAAATTTTATTTAGCTGTATGTGATAGTACGGGGCATGGAGTACCAGGTGCTTTTATGAGTTTATTAAATATTGGCTATTTAAGCGAAGCCATTAATGAAAAAGGAATGCAACAACCCAATGATGTGTTTAATTATGTGCGTCAGCGTTTAATTGAAAACATCAGTAAAGATGGGCAAAAAGATGGCTTTGATGGAATTTTAATTTGTATGGATTTAAAGGCTAAACAAATTACGTATTCAGCAGCTAATAATAAACCATACTTAATTAGTAATGGAAAAGCTAAGGAATTGGCGTCAGATAGAATGCCAGTGGGGGTAGGAGAGCGAAAAGAAGATTTTAATTTATATGCCATCGATGCAAAGCAAGGGGATATGTTATATTTATATACGGATGGTTACGCCGATCAGTTTGGTGGAGAGAAAGGAAAGAAATTTAAATACAAAACACTAAACGAATTAATTTCAGTAAATCATACCAAAACACTTAGCGAACAACAAACTACTTTAAAAACTACTTTTGATTACTGGCGAGGTAATTTGGAGCAGGTAGATGACGTCTGTATCGTTGGTATAAAATTGTAGATTAAAAATCAATAATGTTCAAAATAATCTTACACTTTAATAAGCTTATGGGCTTGTCGTTGTTTCAATGACAGCAAAATCATACTAACTACTATTTTATTTGTGTAGCTATCAATATAACTTTGTAATGAAAACTATTGATAATATTAACTACTAAATAAAAAAGTATGAAAACAAATAGCTTATTCGCATTAGTGATAATTTTAAATACCATAGTAATACATGGATTTTCGCAAAAAAGGATTAACAAAGACCCTTTAGTAATTAAAGGCGCTGCTTTATTAAATGATGAGAAAATAAGAAACTATGCAATTTCAGTTTACATGGATGGGAACAAAATCGATTCGATTTTCAGTAAATCAAAAAAGTCGATCTATTTTTACGTTAGCTACCATAATGTGTATACATTTTTGTTTCAGAAGGATGGTTGCAGGGATAAAATAGTAATTGTGAATACTAATATTCCCGAAGGACAGAAGGGTATGAAGGATGATATTTTTGAATTTGAGGTAGAAATGTCCCAGTCTTTAATAAAAGATTCAAAAGAAATTGAAGACTATCCAGTTGCTGTACTTAAGGTTAATGAAGCTGATCAAGTATTAGAGGTAAGTGAGTCTTACTATAAATTTACACATCGAGAATGGGATCTTGCAACAATTAATTTGTGGGAACAACCATTGATTAAATAAACGAATAAAAATAGGAGATCATTATATCAAAAAATTATTTAGTAGTCAGAACGCTTTTATTGCGATAGCAAGCTAGGAAACTTTCTTTTCATCATTCTCCTTTTTTTGCATTTAATATTAGATAGGATTTCTTCAAACTAGAGATTATCATTCCAGATTATATATCTATTATAGTTTTATTATTCAATATCAAGCCTTTTCAGAAGATCTATGGCATCTGAGGCTTAAGATGACGTTTTTTATAATATTTTCGTTAGTTTTCAGTCAGGTTTATCTTAAAAGTAATAATCTATTGTTCTAAGCTTTTTTATTCATTGCTCAATTGTGAATTAACTCTTATTTTCGTAATCGGATAATATCGTCAATATTTACATGCAGCAAAAACAAATTTCTATAAAAGACTACCATTACGATTTACCATTTGATCGCATAGCTAAATATCCTTTGGCAGAAAGAGATTTGTCAAAACTGTTAGTATATGATAATGGTTCTATAGAGCAATCTCACTATCAAAATATTGCTGATTATTTACCTGAGGATTCTTTGTTATTTTTTAATAACACTAAAGTTATACCTGCACGATTTTTTTTTAAAACATCTACTCAAAAAGATATTGAAATATTTTGTTTGGAACCACTATCAAATTTGGCCAATGTTTATGATAGTATGTTGCAACAAAGTGGAGTCACATGGAAATGTTTAGTAGGTGGTGCCGCAAAATGGAAAGAGCAGTTTGTATATTTAGAAACGGGTGATTTAAAAGTTAAGGCAGAAATTATTGAACGTCAACAAGGCACATTTATATTAGAATTTACTTGGGAACCAATACAAAAATCATTTTCAGAAGTATTGCAAATAGCAGGTGCTATTCCTATTCCTCCATATTTAAAGCGTGCCACCGAGGCTATTGATTTAGAAAGGTATCAAACTATTTTTGCAGATAAAGAAGGTTCGGTTGCCGCCCCTACGGCAGGTTTGCATTTTACGGATCACGTATTTGAAAAATTAAAAGAAAAAAATATTACTCCTACTTACATCACATTACATGTTGGCGCAGGAACGTTTAAACCTGTAAAATCTGAAACGATGGCAGAGCATGAGATGCATTGCGAGTATATAGATGTTCCCTTAACAACAATCAATTATATATATCAGCATATTGATAAAACAATAACTGCAGTTGGCACTACTTCTTTAAGAACCCTAGAGAGTCTATATTGGATTGGAGAAAAAATAGCATTAAATCCAACTATACAACCTAAAGATTTATTTGTTGATCAATGGCAGGCTTACGAAACAAAATCAAAAGTTATTAGTAATAAAGAATCGCTGAAATATATTATAGATTATTTAAATCAACATCAGCTGCCAACTTTATACGCTAAAACTAGCATATTGATTATGCCCGGTTATCAGTTTAAAATGGTGGATAGATTAGTGACTAATTTTCACCAACCCGAAAGCACATTGATATTATTGGTAGCGGCTTTTGTTGGCGATGATTGGAAAAGTGTTTATCAATATGCCCTAGATAATGATTTTAGATTTTTGAGTTATGGAGATGGTTCATTACTTCATAAAAAGGGCTAAATTTTTTTTGAAACCCGAATGAGATAAATCAATGGAACTATAGATGCCATGATATGTTTAAGCGAATGTCCGCTTATGATTTTACAAAAGTTAAATATCTGGTAATCGTAGGCTTCAAATAGTTTGGCAATAACGTAAGTTAAAATAACTAGCCAATAATAGTAAGTTTGTTTTTGCTTCTTAAAAATTAAAAGAATAATTGGAATTAGTACAATTGGTAAAAATTGTACAATAGCGTAAAAACGTAAATCTCCACAATTATTTAATTCTGATACATACCAATATACAACAGAGGTTATTCCAAGAGTTAATGCAACCCACAATAACCCTTTACCAAATTTGATGTGTATGTATTCGATAATGATGATGGAAAAGAATGCCGTAAACGAAATAGTCATAGGTATTCTATCCCATACTAAAGTTGCGGTACTTGGGTTGTAATGATATATACTGGAGCCAATTCCGGTTAAAAAAATACCAATAAAAAATACGTAATTTGAAACCGTCGTGTTATTTTTTATTTTTTTGAAGTAACTATAAATTAAACCTATTAACCCAATTATTACAAAACTTAGGTTACTAATTACATTTAAGATATTAGGAATAAACACTGTACAGCGTTTATCTGCAAATTGATGATAGTTTACATCTTGTTGCATAGGAGATTGCACAATTACTGCTATAATTCCTATTACAGCAATACAAATTAATGCAATTATTTTTTGGTTAAAATTGAACATGGCTTATAAAATAAAAGCACCCTGATAAATCTAGGGTGCTTTAGGTTTAATTAAAAGGATTGTTCGTCGGTATCTTTTTTTCTAAGAAATTCTGCTATTTGAATATCGCGTATGTTTTTTTGAACGGCTACGGCAGCAAATAAACTTAATAAAAATGCCATGCTATAAAACCCCTTTTCACTTCTTTCTAAACTAGCGTTCCATAATCCTATAATTAATAATAAAATAGCTAATAGAGTTGAGAACCAGCTTAATCCATAATAGATATTAGTTACTCGTATGCCTTCCATTTGATCTCGCACTGCTTTTTGTAAGGATACTGCCGAAAATAATCCATACATCAGTACGGTAAAATAATATCCCTTTTCGTTGAGATACATATCGGCGTTCCATAATCCAATACAAAATGTTACTGTTCCGGCTAATAGGGCAATCCATGAAGCTCCTATAAATGCATTTGATGGTTTGTGATTCATAATTGTTGTTTTAAAATTATGAGTCAAAGGTATAGAGGAGCTAAACCTTAGTTTTTGATATATATCAAATAATTACTTTTTAACGAATTTTATAATTCGGCTCTCATTCTACTGAGTGTTTCTTGTGTAATTCCTAAGTAGGATGCAATTTGGCCTAATGGAGCGCGTTTAATCAATGAAGATTTTGTTTCCAGTAATGTTTGGTATCGTTCTTTAGCTGATTTGAATTGTATAGTAAGTAATCGTTCTTCTAGTTTGATATAATAAGCTTCTGTCAGTATACGTCCTAGTCTTTCCATTTCGGGATACTTTTTATATAACGATTGTAAAGTGCTAAACGATATTTGCACTAGCTCTGTGTCTTCAATGGCTTGTATGTTCTCGAAAGATTTTTTTTGTGCAATAAAAGCATAGAAACTTGTTGCGAATTCTCCTTCTTGTGTAAACCAATGTGTAATTTCTTTTTCTTCCGAAAAATAATAGCCACGCAATAGCCCCTTTTCAATAAAATAGATATCAGTGCATCGTTCTCCAATATCTATAATGGATTCGCCTTTTAAAACAGTTTTCTTTTTGGATATGTTTGTTATTTCAGTTTTTAAATTATCTGAAACATTAATAACTGATTCTAAATAAGGAAGAAAATCCATGCTATTTTTAATTTATATATTTAAACAAAAGCTGCTCTAAAATCGCAACCTTCTTTATAACGATTACAACCAAAAGCTGTTTTACCTTTAATAATAGTGCCTTGCTTACATTTAGGACAGGTTTGATTTTCTTTTATCGTTTCGTTTTTAGCGGGCACTGAGGCACTCGAAGTGCTCATTACTTTGTCCTCAATAAAATCAACTACACTTTCTTTATTTAAAATCAAATATCCATTTACTTTTTTAGAGTTTATAGTAAAGCCTTTAATGCTTGGTGTTTTCTTTTTTTGTATCAGTGCTTGAATTTGTTTATCACTCAATTTTTTTTCACCAAACTCAAAGTTTATTTTAAAGTTACAACCTTCTTTAAAACGATTGCACCCAAAAGCACTTTTACCTTTAATCATCGTTCCTTGTTGGCATTTAGGGCAGGTAAGAGGTGCTTCGGTTTTTACTTCTTTCTTTTTTTCGGTTTGTGCAGTAGTATTAGATGTAGTATTTGCAATAGGTGTTTTTGATGAATCGGAAGCTTTTGATACATTGGAAGCTGAGGCTCTCGAAGCTTCAATTGTAATTAAATTTCCATGTTCATATTTTACTTCATTAGTCAAATCACTTACCATTTGTTTCATTTCTGCTAAAAATAAATGTGGGTCGTATTCTCCTTTTTCTATCTGACGTAATTTCTTTTCCCAAAGACCAGTTAATTCAACTGATTTAAGTAATTCATTATTAATCGTTTTAATTAATTGAATACCTGTAATGGTTGGTATTAAGTTTTTTTTCTGACGAACAATATAATTACGTTTAAATAACGTCTCAATAATATTTGCTCTGGTAGATGGTCTCCCAATACCATTATCTTTCATTAATTCTCTTAATTCAGGGTCGTCTACTTGCTTACCTGCTGTTTCCATAGCTCGCAACAAAGTAGCTTCGGTATGCATTTTAGGCGGCTGAGTTTGTTTCTCTAATAAATCTGGAACATGTTCTCCTTTTTCTCCTTTTACAAACAATGGCATTAATTGTTCTTCATCATCTTTTTCTTTTTCTTCGGTTGCGTCTTTCTTTGGAAATAAAATTCTCCATCCTTCTTCTAAAATTACTTTTCCAGTGGCGCTAAATTCATTTCCATCCACATCACCTAATACAACCGTATTACTTACTATGCAATCAGGATAAAAAGCAGCAATAAAACGTCGAGCTATTAAATCATACACTTGTTTTTCTGGTAAATACATGCCTGATGGAGGCATTACCCCAGTAGGTATAATAGCATGATGGTCTGTTATTTTTTTATCATCAAATACTTTTTTGCTTTTTCTAATGGGCTTATCTAGTATAGCTTGCGTAAACTGAGCATAAGGTTTCATGTTTTCTAAAATTCCTTTTATTTTAGGATACATGTTGTCAGGAAGATATGTTGTGTCAACCCTAGGGTAGGTTACTAATTTAGATTCGTATAATTTTTGCAAATGCTTTAAAGTATCATCTGCCGAAAAATTTAATTTCTTGTTACATTCTACTTGTAAGGAGGTTAAGTCAAATAAAGGCAATGGACTTTCATTCGCATTTTTTTTGGTACTCGAAACAATTTCAAATAAATTATTTTTGATACTTTCTAAAAGCTGAGTAGCATCTTCTTTTTGGGTGAATTTTCGTTTAGCCGAATTAAATATAACGGCTCTATACGTTGTTTTTAATTCCCAATATATTTCTGGTTTAAAGTTTTGTATCTCGTTAAAGCGATTCACAATTAATGCTAGAGTAGGGGTTTGCACTCTGCCAATAGATAATACGCCTTTACCTTGTGCATATTTTACTGTATACAATCTACTGGCATTCATGCCTAATAACCAATCACCTATAGCACGTGCATTACCAGCGGCATATAATAAATCGTAATCTTTGCTGTCTTTTAAATTATCAAAGCCTTCTTTAATGGCTTCATCTGTCATCGATGAAATCCATAATCGCTTTACTGGTTTATTATTTAATGCTTTAGCTAACACCCAACGCTGTATTAATTCCCCTTCTATTCCAGCATCACCGCAGTTTACTACTTCGGTGCATTGCTCCATTAATGATTTTAAGGTGTTGAATTGCTTGGTAACTCCGCTATTATCAATCACTTTTAATTGAAATTTAGGCGGTATCATTGGTAAAAAATTCAAATCCCAACGTTTCCAATCATCGCTGTAATCATCTGGCGCTTTGAGTGTGCATAAATGTCCAAATGTCCAACTAATTAAATAGCCATTACCTTCAAAAAAACCATCACGTCGGCTAGTTGCGCCAACAATACGGGCAATTTCTTTTCCAACACTTGGTTTTTCGGCAATACAGAGAATCACTTTTATAAGATCTAGTTTTGAATGCTTTAAATTATAGTTTAAATTTAGAACTTATAAAAAAAGTTATTCGCAATTTTTAAAAGATGTCGTTAAGTAAAGTAGAAGAATTATTAATAGCAGAAAAAAAAGCATTGAACTTGTTTAATGTTGCTGAGGCTAGAGGATTAATTATCGCTGGTAAAACCGAAAAACAATTAAATGAAGAGTTATTTGCTTTAGCATTTGAATTATACGGTATTAGAAAATTTTGGCATAAACGTATTGTTCGTGCAGGCGAAAATACTTTGCATCCGTATAAAGAAAATCCTCCTGATTTAACGATACAAAGTGATGATATTTTGTTTTTTGATTTCGGGCCAGTGTTTGAAGATTGGGAAGCAGATGTTGGCAGAACTTATGTTATTGGAAACAATCCATTAAAGCTAAAATTAAAAAAGGATATTGAAGATGCTTGGAAAGAATCAAGGGATTGGTTTTTTACTCATCAATCTATTACTGGAGCTGAGTACTATGATTATAACGTAAAATTGGCGACGAAATATGGTTGGACATTTGGAGGGGATATTGCAGGACATTTAATTGGGAATTTCCCTCACGAACAAATAGAAAGTGAAAGTCGCGATAATTACATTCATCCAGATAACCAAATAGATATGTTTGCGCCAGGTGTTGTTGGAATTAAGCGTGAGTGGATTTTAGAAATTCATTTTGTTGATACAGAAAAACAAATTGGTGGATTTTACGAGCAATTTCTAGTGTAAATTAAAATATATTTGATCTATAAAAAAACTCTATTCATATTTATCTAAAAAGCCAAGTGTAGCAATTATTATTGTGGCTTGTTTGACTATTGTTCAAGTTCATTTAAATTTGGCTCGTTATAATAATTCCAATGTCATAAAATGGGATATTGTTGGGTATTATAGTTATTTGTCAGCAACATGTATTGATAAGGATATCACTTTAAGTTTTATTACTCCTGAAAATAAAATTCAATATAATGGAACTAAATATGGTTATGTGGATGATTACCACGGAAATCATGTGATTAAATATACTATGGGAATGTCTGTATTATATGCTCCATTCTTTTTTGCTGCACATGTTTTGGCGTCACCTTTAGGATACTCACCAGATGGCTTTTCAGCTATTTATCAATTTTTTATTGAGTTCTCTGGCTTGTTTTATTTATTAGTTGGATTATGGTATTTAAGAAAATTGTTATTACAGTTCTATACTGAAAAGGTAACGGCTATTACTTTGTTGCTGGTTTTTTTTGGCACTAATTTGTTATGTTATGCCACTGTTGACCCTGCAATGACTCACGCTTACACGTTTTCTTTATATTCTGTATTTCTATATTTTACTCATGAATTTTATAAAAGACAGAGTATAAAAAACACCGTTGTTTTAGCTATTGGCTTTGGATTAATTGCATTAGTGCGTCCTTTGAATATCATATTGATTTTGCCTTTTTTATTGTATGGTATAAAAAAAATGAGCGACTTAAAACAAAAAGCTGAATTCTTATTTCAAAATTATAAGGATGCAATTGTATTTATTACCATAGTGTTTCTAATTCTATTGCCACAATTATTATATTATAAAACGGTTACCGGAAATTATTTTGTGTTTTCATACGGTAAGGAAGGTTTTTTCTTTAACCAGTTTCATTTATTTGATATATTATTTAGTTTTAGAAAAGGTTGGTTTATATACACGCCTATTATGTTATTAGCATTATACGGTATTCTGAAAATGAAAACCAGTCAGCCTTTTAAACTATCTATCTTAATTTTGTTACCGATTTATTTATTTATTGTTTCTAGCTGGTGGTGTTGGTGGTACGGAGGTTCTTTTAGTCAGCGTTCTATGATTGACATCTATCCTTTATTATCATTGCCTTTGGCAGCTTTTATATTTCAGGTGAGTCAATTCTCAAAAAATAAACAGAAGCTAGTATTTACAATTATAATGTTATTTGTATTGCTCAATATATTTCAAACTATACAATATAAATACAATATTATTGATTTTGATGGAATGACAGCTAAGGAATATTTGCATGTGTTTGGTAGTTTAGATGACAAGCAAATTGATACTACTTTGATAGATAAACCTGATTATGAAACAGCTGTAGCTGGTTTAGGAGAATAATAGTATAAATAGCTATTGGCGCTATATAAGCGGTAAATAAATCAGCCTTTAATTGTTTACTTTTACATCATGGCATTACTGCTCAAAGAAAATATTAAAGTTGCTACTGATTCTATTAAAGGGAATAAGTTAAGAGCGTTTTTAACGATGCTTATTATTTTCTTTGGAATTACTGCTTTGATTGGTATTTCATCAGCCATTGATGCAATGAAAGGTTCTATCAATAGCAATTTTACTAGTATGGGCGCTAACTCTTTTACTATCAGAAATAAAGATATGAATGTTAGAGTTGGAAGGCATGGTAAACGAGCTAAAAAATATCAATCTATATCATACAAAGAAGCGATGCGTTTTAAAAACGAATTTGCATTTCCTGTTACAACAGCCGTATCAACCATGGCTTCATTTAATGCGCGCTTAAAGTTTGAGGCAGAAAAAACAAATCCTAATATTCAAGTGTTTGGTGGCGACGAAAACTACTTAACTACTAGTGGTTATGAATTAGAAAAAGGCAGAAATTTTTCTCCACAAGAAATTATTAGTGGAACACACATGGTGATTATTGGGAAAGATGTGGAGTATGCTCTGTTTAAAGGAAAACAAAAAGCGCTAGATAAATTTATTATTATTAGTGGAGGAAAATATAAAGTAATAGGTGTATTGGCCAGTAAAGGAAATAGTATGGGGTTTGGAGGAGACAAAATTTGTATCATTCCTTTAACTGCTGCACGACAATATTTTAGCAAACCAGATATGAGTTTTACCATCAGTGTTTTGGCTAAGAACTCTGGTTGGTTAGATTTGGCATTAGATGAAGCCAATGGTTTATTTAGAAAAATAAGAGCGGTACCGTTAGGTGAGGAAGAAAATTTTGAGATTGTGCGGGCCGATAGTTTAGCAAGTATGTTAATTGGCTTAACTAGTAAAGCATCTATGGGAGCTTTAATTATTGGCATCATTACTTTAATAGGAGCTTCTATTGGTTTAATGAATATTATGTTGGTATCTGTAACCGAACGGACTAAAGAGATTGGCATTAGAAAAGCATTAGGTGCAACTGCTGAAACTATTAAAATTCAATTTTTAATCGAAAGTATTGTGATTTGTGTTTGCGGTGGTTTTTTTGGAATTTTAATGGGAATAATAACAGCTAATTTAATTTCATTTCAATTAAGTTCCGACTTTTTTATGCCATGGTTTTGGATTATAACTGGTTTTTTGGTATGCTTAGTTGTAGGATTAATTAGCGGTTATTTACCCGCTAAGCGAGCTTCTCAGTTAGATCCTATTGAAAGTTTGAGGTTCGAGTAATTTACTTCCTCACTAAACCATAATAGAAACCAAAGCCAAGAGTAATCATACTCATGTTCCAATTATTTTTTACTTTATTATAATCAAACCAGCGGTCAAATCCTGGATAGGTGGGATTGTATTGAGAAAAATTGTAATTGTAAGATATATGTCCGCCAATAGCAAAATTTGGATCCGCTATAAAATATAGACCTATTATAGGTTCTACAAATGCACTACTAAACTTTGTTGGATATTTTCCTATCAATGTATCGCTTCTATATTTCAGTCCCTTATACTCATTATAATTGTATCCAGTATTAACTGAGAAAGTAGCAAAGCCATTATCACTAAAAAAATGATCAATCCCTAATTTTAAATACCCATTTTGCGATTGCATATAGGTATTTACATTTTGATCCCTGAATGCTTTTTGAGATTTGTAATACGTATAAGAGTATCCTAAGCCAACAAAAAATTTAGGCGTTAGTTTACATGTCATATTCATATCACCTGTCATCACTCCCGAAAAAGAGTTGCGAAAGGATTGACTTGAAACGGCTTTAGGAATTCCAATATTACCTCTAATAGCAAATCTTGGTAATTCTGGTGCTTTATCTTGTGCAAATGAAAATAAGCAGCTCATTAAAATCAAATAGGATAGAATATACTTCATGAATTTAAAACGGTTGCTAGTTAAATATGGTTTAAGTTATTGATTAGAAAGAATACTAAGCAAATTTTGCTTCAAAATCCTTCATCACATCTACTAATACTTGTACGCTTTCAATAGGCATAGCATTGTACATAGATGCTCTATATCCACCAACATCTCTATGGCCACGGATGCCGTCAATATTTGCTGATTTCACTAATTTATCAAACTCGGGCTCTAATTCAGGTTTGTTTAGTAAAAAGCAAGCATTCATATGACTTCTATCTTCTTTTGCTGTTGTTCCAATAAATTGAGAGTTTCTGTCAATTTCGTTATATAATAAATCAGCTTTCTTTTGATTAATACCTTCTATCCAGCTAATACCACCATTTTGCTTTAACCAACGAAGCGTTAACATAGTAACATATACAGGAAATACAGGAGGTGTATTGTACATGGATTCTCCTTTAATATGAACTTGATAATCTAACATCGATAACATTTTACGGCCAGTTTTTCCAAGAGCATCTTTTTTTACCATTACCATCGTACTTCCAGCAGGACCAATGTTTTTTTGTGCTCCAGCATAAATCAGCGCAAAGTCTTTCGCGTTAACTTTACGGCTAAATAAATCAGAACTCATATCGCATACCAAAGGCACTTCACATTTTGGAAAGCTTTTCATTTGAGTTCCGTAAATGGTATTGTTTGATGTGATATGGAAATAATCTGCGTCTTTAGGGATTTCGTATCCTTTAGGAATATAGCTAAAGTTTTTATCTTCCGACGAAGCAATCACTTTTGTGTTACCAATTATTTTAGATTCTTTAATAGCTTTACTTGCCCAAACACCAGTGTTTAAATAAGCAGCATATCCATTATCGCTTAATAAGTTATAAGGTACCATAGCAAATTGTGTACTTGCACCACCACCTAAATACATCACTTCATAATCATCACCAACTTCAAATAATTCTTTAATCAAAGCACGAGCTTCATCCATTACAGCCACGTAGTTTTTGCTACGGTGAGAAATTTCTAATAACGATAAATTCATATTATCGAAATTTATACATGCATCTGAAGCTTGTTTTAAAACATCTAAAGGTAATATACCAGGACCGGCGCTAAAATTGTGAATTTTTGACATAAGAGATTTTTTAGGTTTTACGCTGTTAAAATTACTAATTATTATTATAGCATAAAATTTTCTTTAATGACAAAATTGATGAAACTAAAAAGGCTCATTTACCTTGGTAAATGAGCCTTTTTAGATATTTAGAGCTGTTATAGCCAGCCTCCCATAGCTGTTTTTTCTGTCTTTTTCCTTCCTTTACAGTCTCTATGTGTTTTACAAGAGCTAATTGTTCCAATTAAAATAAATACAATAATAGTAACGCTTATATATTTTCTTGTTTTCATTTTCTTTATAACTCTTTAATTTTTAAAAGTCACATGAGAATTATTCTTTAACGAATTTTTTAATCGTGTAATTTTTTCCTTGCTCAATTTTCACAAAGTATATACCATTTGATAATTCAATTATAGGAATTATCACTGCTTTACCTTCGTTTATTTCCGAGTTGTAAATCGTTTTTCCTAAAACATCCATAATAGATACTTTGGTAATCTTATTTATTTCAGAAGTAAATGAAATAGTCAATTCACTTGTAGCAGGATTTGGAGCTAAATTTACTTCAGAGTTCAATAAATTACTTGTTATTATACCAGTTGGAATACCGCTTGTATTAAAATTGTTTTTCACATTAGATTTTGATCTATTAATTTGTTGTGTAGTTTTTGAAGTTGGAGTACAATTAAAACCATTAGCATAAACCCTATAAATAGCATTAGGAAAACTACTGTAAGCAGGGTCATTTAATGTTGTTCCTGTTGTACTACCAACCAAGGTCCATACACCCGTGCCATTATTATCTCTTACTAGGTCAAATGTTGTAACAGGTGTAGATGGTTGAAATTCTATATTATATGTATTCCAGAAATAAGTACCTGTACTATTGGTTATAAAATACACTGTATTGTGATATGGACTTAATGTACTATAATTGCCACATGTATCGCGTATCTGTAGTTTATATTTATAATAGGTAATATTTGGGTCTCCGTTAGAAGGGCCAATACTTCTTGCTGTATCAACAAATAAACTTAGAGCATTTTTATCTTGAGCTCCAATACGTCTATAAATATTTGTACTTACTTCACGGTACACAATAAAACTATCTACATTATTATAAGGAGTTTTATCCCATAAAATATTATTGAATTGAGATAAAGAATCTACCGTTACCTCACAGATTTCAGGTGTTTGCGGCATTACTAAATTTAAACTAAAAGTAGTAGAACCAAAACATCCATTTGAATTTTGAGCATTTATAGTATATGTAGTATTTGCTGAAGGCTGTGCATTTATTGAATTACTAATTACAGAGCCTGGTTGCCATGTGTAAGTTGTTGCTCCGCTTGCAGTAAGTGTATTTGGTTTATTTAAACACGTTAACGTTTTACCAGAAACAGATATAGTAGGATTTTGAACAACTGTTAAATACACAGTTGCTGTATTAATACAACCATTAGCATCTGATCCTATAACTGTATAAGTTGGTTCTCCATAATAATGGGTCATTGGAACCGAATTGGGAACAAATGGCGACCAGGTATAACTTGAAGCGCCTATTCCATAAAAAGTTGCAGTACCACCATCGCAAGTTAAAGTTGGAGAAACTCCTCCGGAAACAGATGGTAATGGATATGGATTTATTGTTTGAACTTCTGTAGTTGTTGTTCCGCAAGCATTTGTTGCAGTAACAACAATAGTGAAATTAGTAGATGCTGTGTAAGATGCAGAAGTAGTTGTGCCTGTTGTTGGTGAAAACACTACTGAGGCTCCAATTGCACTCCAACTATAACCTACACTAGCTTCTATAGTTGAAGAAAGAGTAATGCTTTTTGTTGATGAATTTCCAACGCATACCGGAGTTAAACTTGAACTAACGGTAACAGTACTTGGTAAGGTACAGCTTAGTTTGTGAACAAATATTTCATCACTTCCTGCGGTAGTTAAAGAGTAAGAGCCTGCACCTGGATCAAAATCACAAGTATTGGTAAAGCGTCCTGTTGTGTAAACATTTCCGTTTGCATCTAATGCAATTCCTTTTCCTTCATCACCACCTCCAGGGCTCCCCCAATTTTTAGCCCAAACAAAAGTCCCTGCCGAAGTTAATTTTAGTACAAATACATCCATACTGCCTGGTGTTATTGAATAATTCGCTGCGCCAGGATCAAAATCAGCAGTCGCACCAAAATTACCTGTTGTATATACGTTATCTAAGGCATCTGTTTTAATAGAATTCCCTTGATCGGCGCTAGAACTTCCAATTTTACAAGCCCATAAATAATTAAAATTTACATCTAGTTTACAAATAAAAGCATCAGAAAAAGCTGTAGAACCTATTTGCGCTAAACTTGCACTTGGGTCAAAATCTGCAAGGCCATTAAAATACCCTGTGGTTAAAACATTGTTAGAACCATCTAATGCAATGCCATAACCATAATCTGCACTCGTTCCACCTAGAGGAACAGCATAGCTATATCCTCCACTGCTAGCAGAACGTTTACATACAAAAGCATCTACACTACCACCATATGATGACATATATCCTATTGATGTCATCATATGGTGGTAGTGTAGATGCTTTTGTATGTAAACGTTCTGCTAGCAGTGGAGGATATAGCT
>JBKJPW010000185.1:0-12136 GCA_046594225.1 Bacteroidia bacterium | reverse complement strand
TTTATGGCGTCTATAGCGGTGGGGATCACCTCTTCCCATTCCGAACAGAGAAGTTAAGCCCACCAGCGCAGATGGTACTTGGTCTAAAACCTGGGAGAGTATGTCGATGCCAATTTTCCTTAAACCCCTTCTATTAATTTAGTAGGGGTTTTTTGGTTTTAAATAAGTTTTTGTGATTGTGAAAATTGCTGTAAGAAATTTGAAAAATATTTTGATAGCGCATTAAACCTTTTGAGTACCTTGAAGTCCAACAAACCATGCCGCATTACTCAGACGAAGAAATATTAGCCTTATTTAGAGATGAATCGTCTCGAAACATGGCGCTGCATCATCTTATTCAAAAATATCAACAAAAACTGTATTGGCATATCCGTAAGATTGTAATTAGTCATGATGATACGGATGATGTGCTACAAAATACATTTATTAAAGTTTGGAAAGGACTAGCTGGTTTTAAAGAAGAATCGCAGCTGTTTACTTGGTTATATCGCATTGCAACCAATGAATCTCTTACCTTTTTAAAACAAAAAGCCCGAGCCAATACAACTTCTATTCATCCTATTGAATACCAGTTGTCTAAATCATTAGAAAGTGATACATTTTTTAGTGGAGATGAAATTCAATTAAAATTACAACAAGCTATCTTAACCTTGCCAGAAAAACAACGCATCGTGTTTAACATGCGCTATTATGAAGAAATGCCTTACGAACAGATGTCAGACGTGTTAGAAACATCAGTAGGAGCTTTAAAAGCCTCTTATCATATTGCAGCCAAGAAAATAGAAGAATTTTTAGTAACCAATTAAACCTTTTTAGAAAAGCACTGTCAAATACACCAAATGGAAAACAACGACTATAATTTAAATGATGAACCAAACTTGCCGTTAGATAATAACGATAAGAATTCTTTTGGTTTGCCATCAGATTATTTCGAGTCGTTTGAAGATAAATTGAGAAAAAAAATAGAGTCGCAGGAAGAATTAAATGAATTCCCGATCCTGTCTTCCATTCCAAAAAATAATCTATTTACAACTCCTGCTGATTATTTCGTTACATTAGAAAAAGTATTAGAAATTAAAGTAGAACTTTCAGCTTACTCTAAATTACAGAGCGTTAAGGCTTTTGTTCCTTCTGATTTAGATTCAGATTACATCAATCATTTACAATCAATAGTTAATTACAAAATAGAATTAGCCGAAGAGCTAAAAGCTTACGAAAGATTATATGCGATTGATAAAGTAAATCCATTCTTTGCTTCTGACTCTTATTTTGAAAGTATTGCAGAGCGCGTAAAAGATAAAATTTATTCAGCAAAAGAAACTAAAGTCTCTGTTTTAGATTTAATACTTGATTTTATATTTGGCAAAAAAATGGCTTTTGCTTTTGGAATCGTATTCATAGTTTCGTTATCACTTTTTTTCTATAAATCTTCTGAAAAGCCCTTGGAAATGGGTGATTGTAAAACTTTAGCCTGTTTGGAAAGACAAGAAATATTAAATAACAATAAAGTGATTTCTAATTTTGATGAAGATCAATTAATGGATTTGGTTGATGTTAAAAAATTAAACGAACAATTAAATTCAAAATCAGAAAAAACAGCTACTTCGCCTGATAAATTAAACATGGATAGTATTAGCGAAGATGATTTAGTAGATGAATTATAATGAAACAGGTAAATAAATATATATACATATGTCTATTTTGCATTTTTGCACTTTCAGCAATGGCACAGCCTGGAACGAAACGAGATAAAATTGAAGCTCTGCGCGTTTCGTTTATTAGTTCAAAAGTTAGTTTAACAACACAGGAAAATCAGATGTTTTGGCCTTTGTATAATGAATATAACGATAAAGCGGACAATATAAAAAAATCGTTTCGCCAACAGTTTGTTAAGGACGTTGATTTTAATACACTTTCAGATAAAGAAGCAGAGGCATATTTAATAGCAGAATTACTAGTTAAACAAAAAGAATATGAGTTATCGAAAGAGTATTATGAAAAATTTAAAAAAGTATTACCTATCAAAAAAATAGCTCTTATAAAACGAGCCGAAGAAGATTTCAAAAAAGAATTAATTAAAAACATAAAAGGTAACTCTTCCGAATAATGCGCTACGCAAAGATTTTATATTTGTTGATTGGCTTTGTGTTTTTTTACACAAAGCTTTTAGCATTTAAAGATGATAGCTTAATGGTGAAAAAACAAGCTAAACATTACTTTCACACCTTAGTTTATACTGATTTTTATAGTGCCGGAAAACGTGATTTGAGTGATATAAATTTTGTTGGAAAAAAATTAAAGTCGTATCAGGTTAATCAGTTTGTATTTGGATTCAATGTTCCTTTGTTTACGAAAGACTATTACAATAGAGATAGTTCAGTTATTTCTAATTTTCATTTGTTGCTAACAGGTAGTTACTTGTCGATAACACCTAAGTTTTCTGGAATCGCCAAAGATCATCATTTAAGCAGAACGTCGTTAGGCGTGAGAGCAATTTATAATATGGGAAGACGAAGCATTTTATATGCAGAATTTTCCCCATTTATGACTCAAGATAATGGATATAGCTACACAAAAAGATCTCGTATTGCTTCAGCTTTGATATATAATTTTACGGTTAATAAATATTTTAGTTTTCGATTAGGCTATGCTCGCTCGTTTATTTATGGTAACAGATTTAATTTACCATATATTGGAATTAGGGTAGGGAAGTTAGATGGGGTAAACTTTAGTGTGCAATTTCCAAGAGGCATAAGTTTTAACGTTCCAATAGGTAAATATGTGAAAACAAGCTTATATACAAAGCCTCAAGGCGGGGTGTATTCAATTGCTAATAGCGATTCTCTTTACTATTTAAATAATGATAAAAGTTTGAATTTTGGACGATATGAGTTTTTAGGTGGAACGCGAATAGATGTTTTGCCTAGTCGATTTTTTAGTTTCTATGTAAGCGGAGGGTTAACAACTCAAAATAGTATTAAACTGTTTTCTGAAAGTTATAACAGAAGAAATAACAATCAATTAAATTCTTTTTATTCAGAGAAAATTGCGGGCTCTGTATTTATGAATTTTGGATTGGTATTTAAATTTGGCAAGGTAAAATCGACTTTTAATAATTACAATATGTATAATGCTTTAGATTTAAATTCAACAGATATTGGTAATAATGTTAATACTGGAAGTAATCAACAAATTCCCGCCAAGGAGAAAAAAAATCAACGTGTTACTCCGAGTGAAGTGCAGGATTTAATTGAGACTCAGGATTTTTATTAGCTTCGACAAGCTCAGCTACCAATAATACAGATTGAATAAACGTTTTGTAACTTATTTGAAGAGGAAGTGTCTCTAGCCTTCGAATGTTTTAAGTTCAAGATTATTGCCATCAAATACGGCATAGGAGCAATAGTTAATCCATTCGCCAAGGTTAATATAGCGAGAGGTTTCAGAAGCCTTTAAATCTAAAGGTAAGTGGCGATGACCGAAAATAAAATAATCAGTGTGTTCTTTTTTTAATTCGTCTTTACAATAAGTCATTAACCATTCGTTATCATCCCCTAAAAATTTCTTATCAGAATCACCAGTAACAATGCGACTGCGTTTGCTTGAACGACGAGCAATCCAAAATCCGAAATTTGGATGCAATGTGTTGAAGCACCATATTAAAAAAGGGTTTTTAAAGCATTTCTTCAAAAATTTGTACCAACCATCTCCAGGTCCTAAACCGTCACCGTGACCAATTAAGAATGATTTATGATTGTATGTTTTTTTAATTGGTTCGTGATTAACTGTTACTCCCAACTCCTGAATAAAATAATCTTTCATCCACAAATCGTGATTGCCAGTAAAAAAATGAACAAGAATTCCACTATCTGTTAATTCAGCAATTTTGCCTAGTAAGCGAGTTTGTCCTTTTGGAATAGTGTATTTATATTCCCACCAAAAATCAAAAATGTCTCCTACTAAATAGATCTCTTCAGCATCATGTTTAATAGAATCTAACCAACGTACTATTTTTTTTTCGCGAGCTAAGCTTAACTCAAAGGTAGGAACACCTAAGTGAAAATCGGAAGCAAAATATATCTTTTTTCCTGACTGCATTATAAAAAGCTACTGGTTAACAAATTTCGTGGGTTAATGTTATGCAAATTTAATGTAAATCGGATAGTATCAAAAAAGCCAGCCTTATTATTTGCTTCTAACGATGTCTTAATATCTTTACTATAAGCAAAAGGTATATATATATCAAAGATGTTTTTCCATAAACAAATATCAATTCCTACGTTGTATAAAAACTTGTCTTTATAAAGACTTTCATTAAACTCACTAGTTCCAATATCAGCATATAATTTTAATGGTAATTTACCAACTTTAGGAGATTTGATATTTAATGCGACTATCCATTTTGATGTTTGGCCTAATGGAGTCCAAATTTTAAATGCCCCATCTTTTTCAATCATTTGAGCAGCAGGAACGCCGTAAATTTCGTTACGACCTGCATAGTTGTAGTCAAATAAATAATCTTGTGCACCATTAAAACCACTCATTCTAAATCTATAATCTTCTCTTAGGTTATTAGCTTTATAAAGAAAGGCGCCTGCAAATAATCTGAAATCCAAGGTGTTTTTGTTTTTAAAAGTTACTGCATAATTAAAAGTGGCGCTTGCTTTTCCAAATTGGTCATTATGCTGAAAATTAAAAGCGACATCAAAAGGGTTAATGACTCTGTTATTAACGAGCGTATAATAAAAATTATTAATGATGGTTACTTTGTTTTGTAGACCAATGGTTGATAATGAAGAGTCAACTTTGTCAATTTTATAAGTTTCATTATCTACAAATAAATTAGTGTTTGTATAACCAATATGCTGAGTAATTTTACTTCTTGCTAAACGTTTTTTTATTTCGAAATCTAAGGCTACTGAAAATTTATAATAGTTTAAATTAAATGAATTAATAGTAGTATTATTTGCCTCATTAAAAGCTGACGTATTTACATAATTATATGCAAATGATTTTGCTTTGGCATTAAATGTAATTTGTTGAAATAGATTATTATTTTGAGTAAAGAATTTTGTTACGTCGGCATAACCAACAGGAGTTTTACTGCCAAAGGCATACATTGGCGCAATAGTAACTTCCGCTTTTCGTTGTAGGAAACTGTAATTGTAAAACGCACAACCTAACATGAATTGGTTGTATTGGTTATAACCAAAAATTGGTAAATAATTTATTTGTGTATAGTTTGGATTATCTAACTTTCCTAAAAAAGTAAATTTTACAGGGTCTGTTTTTCTAAAGATGCCATGTGTGCGAATGTTGTTATTCTTTCGTTTTAGGTCAGGCATAAATTCATCATAATCTATTTTAAATACATCTACATCAGCAGGAGGAAATTCGACGACACGCTTACCGACGAAGCCATTATACCAAACGGTGCCAACTAATTTGCCATCTTTTAATCCAGAAACAGAAACGGGACCCAATACATTACTATTGTTTTTCACTAAAATAGCATGACTATTATCTACTAGTTTTTTATAGCTTACCATTTTGTATTCTATTTTTTTATTAGTCATAATTAGCTCTTCAATAAACCAATGCAAATCTGCATTTAAGTGATATTGCAATGTTTTTATTAAATCGTCGGGAGTAGGGTGTTTAAATTTCCATTGTTCAAAATAAAACTGCATGGCTTCATCAAATTTTTCTTTACCCAGATAATTCATCAAGTAATCAAATATCAAAGCTGATTTACTATATACTATACCACCATAATTGTAATTAGTAAAATCTTTTGAATTTGTTGCAATAGGTTGGTCGGTATTTTTACGGGCAGCTAACAGATAAGCGAACTCATATTCAGCTTTGTGTTTAAATTTATTTAATCCAAAAAAACTAAAAGTACTATCTCTTCCAAGCACACTAGCTAATGTTTTAGTAGGATATTTTGTTTTAATATATCTCATTTCATAAAAGGAATTTAATCCTTCATCCATAAAAGGATAATCACGCTCGTTACTACCTAAAATACCATAAAACCAATTATGCCCAACTTCATGCATGATGGTTGTTTCTAAAGTAAAGTCAGTCCCACTTTCTCCAATAATTGTAATGTTTGGGTATTCCATTCCGCCACCAGCACTAATGGTTCCGTCGATAGCAGTAACATGATGGTAAGGGTAATCGCCATTGAGTTGAGAGTAGAATTGGGTCGCATCATTGATATATTCAATTGATTTTGACCATAATTCAATTTCATTATTTGTAAAGAAAGCCCAGGTATCTACTTTATTTCCTGAATGAGGTAATACTACTTGCCCTTTTAAAACATGAAAACGCTTATCGGCAAACCATGCAAAATCATGCACGCGAAACTGTTTAAATTCAATTGTTTTGTACTCTTTACTAGATGTAGGAAATGAATTGTCTTTGGAGTATTTTTTTTGTGCCAGTAATTGTTTGGTTTCTTCTGCTTTTGATAATAGCCATTGTTCTTCTTCAGCTTCATCAATCCTATCTCCTGTAGCAGCCAATAGATAGTTTTTAGGTAAGGTGATTTTTACATCGTAAGAACCAAACTCACTGTAAAATTCTCCCTGGTTCAAATAAGGCATTTCGTGCCAACCATCTCTATCAAAAACTGCGGGTTTTGGGTACCATTGAGTAATCGCATAAGCTTGATCAATATGTCCTAAACGAGAAATTTTAGCAGAAGGTAATTTTACATGAAAAGGAGTTGTAATATAAATAGTGTCGCCTGGATCAAGAGGTGTATTTAAAAAGAGTGAACAAATATCAACATGTTCTTTATCAAATTCCCATTTAACGGTTTTGCCATCTACCATAAAGTTTAAACTATCAATGTATCCTAAATCAGTTTCTTTAGCAAAATACATTTCTGTTTCTCCGTTTTCTAATAATTGTTTAGCTAAAGCAGTTTCATTATTTTTATAAGCATTGGCCCATAAATGAAAGTAAAGAATTCCTAAAGGTTTATTGGAATTGTTGATGTACTCAATTTTTTCAAACGCACTTAGTTCATGGGTTTCGTCATGCAGAGTGACATCAATATTATAATTAACTTCCTGTTGAAAATAATTTTGTTGAGAGAATCCAATAAAAGGAATCACACTTAAAATCAAATAAACGAATCTTTTTTTTACAGAGCAATTTATAGATTTTAAGTTCACAGAGTTTGTTTTACGTGAATATCGTTTTTAAAAACTCCCCTCTCTTTTGGAGAGGGGTTGGAGGTGAGGTTTTTACTTTAAAACTTCTGCTAATTTTTTATCTAAATCGGCACCTCTTAAATCAGTTGCAATAATTTTCCCTTCTTTATCAACTAACACCGTATAAGGAATAGATTGTACCGCATAAACTTGGCATGCTTCGCTTTGCCAGAATTTTAAATCGCTTACTTGTGGCCATGTTAAGCCTTCTTTACTAATGGCTTCAATCCAAGCATCTCTATCTTTATCTAAGGATACTCCTAAAATTTCAAAACCTTTGTTTTTATATTTTTCGTAACAACGTTTTACGTTAGGTAATTCTTTGCGGCAAGGTGCGCACCAGCTTGCCCAAAAATCAATTAATACTACTTTACCTCTTAATGATGATAAGGCTAAATCTTTATCGTTTGGCATTGGTAAAATTAATTCTGGAGCTTCATTGCCAACTTTAATAGCTTCAGTTCTATTAACCATCATTTCGGTTTGTTGCACCATTCCGTGAAACGATTTAATATCTTTATTGTCAGGATATTTTGTCGTTAATCCTTTGTCTAATGCTTTATAAATATCTAAATACTCTTCGGGGCGTAATTGTTGAATAGCCATAATAGAAGCAAAAGAACTAGTATTTTCTTTGATTTTTTTAGCAACAACAGCGCTATATTGTCCTACCATTACTTCGTATGGTTTTTGTAATTCTTTTGATAAAGAATCTGCACGAAGAGAATCTAATTTTAAAGTTACCATTGCTGTTCTGAAAATATTCTCCAATGAATCAGTTCTCATTTTTTGACCTTGAGCTAAGGCATTGTATTCAGCAAATAATTTTGTATCGGGCGAGCCCTCTGTTTTAAAGGTATTTCCCAAATCACGCGCATCTCCATTAATTGTAACTTTTTGGGCAGAATCTAGAACCAACATGCAAAAATTAGATGTATTAATTCTTAAGCGATAAAATCCTATACTTGGCGAAGCATGGTTCATTATAAATTCTCCTTTTTCATCTATCGTAGCGCTATCAATAGGTGTTACGCCTGTTTGTGCTAACTTTTCTAAGTAAATAGCTTCGCCTTTTGAGTTTGATAAATTCCCTTTAATTTCAAATCCAGAATTGTTACCAGAATTTGTTGAACAAGAATAAAAAGCAATTGCTGCTAAAGAAAATAGGATGATTTTTTTCATTGAAGATTTAGTTTTTTTAAGGTATCAAATATCTCATTTATTTTCTTATAACCAATAAAAGAGAAGGAAGATATAAGTAGTTAGTTTTTGGATTTAGAAAAAATTGTGATTTGAGTTAATTCAAAAAACTAATATCAAAAAACAAACAACTGTTTTACTAATTAAGCTTTGCAGGTAACACCATTACAAACTCAGGAATAGTAACTTTAAATTCAGATTGATCCACTAATTTTTTCATGGTATAGTAGCCACTCATCTTACCAATATCTGTTACAAAATTACAACCACTATTATACGCAAATGATTCGGCTGGTTCCAATGTTGGCGTTTCTCCAACAACTCCTTCACCTTCTACTTCTCTTTTATCTCCAAAACCATCTACAATGTCCCAATGGCGCTTTAATAATTTTACTGTATAATCGCTCTTATTAGTAATGGTTATTTCGTAAACAAAAAAATAGTGATTGTTTTTTGGGTCGGATTGAGGCGCGTAATAACGGGTTTTGACTGAAATTTCTATGCCATGTGTAATAATAGAATTCATAGACCTATATTTTATCGAAATATAGGATATATAATGTTATCATCAAAGGCTAAGACTGAATTTAAATAATTGGCTATCAGTATTTTAAAAATATTTTTATTTTACATTTTCATTTTTAAACATCCCAAAATATCGTATATTTGTAGCCCACTTTTTAATCAAGGTAAAAATTGGACTAAAAACATAAACTAACCGCTTCGGTAGCCTTGATATACTGAATACAATTATTAAATAAATGGCAGACAAAAATGCAACAGTTGGTAATCCAGATTTTGACTGGACTTCAATTGGTAAGAAAAACGACAATTACTCATCAGACGAAAGAATTAAGTTAGATGAAATGTATGGTAAATCATTAAGCACTATTGCTGATGCGCAAACTATGCAAGGTACTGTAGTATCAAAAAACGCACGTGAAGTTGTTGTAAACATTGGTTACAAATCGGATGGTGTTGTTTCATTATCAGAATTCCGTTACAATCCTGATTTAAAAATCGGTGATTCTATCGAAGTATTTATTGAAAAAGCAGAAGATGTAAACGGTCAATTAATCTTATCTCACAAAAAAGCTCGCGCTGGTAAATCTTGGGATAGAGTTAATGAGGCTCTTAATACTGACGAAATCATTAAAGGTTTTGTTAAATGCCGTACTAAAGGTGGATTAATCGTTGATGTATTTGGTATTGAAGCTTTCTTACCAGGTTCTCAAATTGATGTGAAACCTATTCGTGATTATGATGTTTATGTTGGAAAAACTATGGAATTTAAAGTTGTGAAAATCAACAACGAATTCAAAAACGTAGTAGTTTCTCATAAAGCATTAATCGAAGCTGAAATTGAAACTCAAAAACGTGATATCATTTCTAAATTAGAAAAAGGACAAGTATTAGAAGGTGTTGTTAAAAACATTACTTCTTATGGTGTGTTTATTGATTTAGGTGGTGTTGATGGTTTAATCCATATTACTGATTTATCTTGGGGACGTATTAACCACCCAGAAGAAATTGTAAAATTAGACGAGAAAATTAACGTTGTAATTTTAGATTTTGATGATGATAAAAAACGTATTGCTTTAGGTTTAAAACAATTATCTGCTCATCCTTGGGAAGCGTTATCTGCTGATGTTAAAATTGGTGATAAAGTAAAAGGTAAAGTTGTTGTTTTAGCTGACTACGGTGCATTTGTTGAAATTGCAGCTGGAGTAGAAGGTTTAATTCACGTTTCTGAAATGTCTTGGTCACAACACTTACGTTCAGCTCAAGAGTTCTTAAAAGTGGGCGACGAAGTTGAAGCAGTAGTTTTAACTTTAGACCGTGAAGAGCGTAAAATGAGTTTAGGTGTTAAACAATTAACTCCTGATCCTTGGAATATGATTATTGATAAATATGCTAAAGGAAGCAAACACACTGGTACAGTGCGTAACTTTACAAACTTTGGTGTGTTTGTTGAATTAGAAGAAGGTGTTGATGGTTTAGTTCATATCTCTGATTTATCTTGGAGCAAAAAAATTAAACATCCATCTGAGTTCTGCAAAGTTGGTGATAAAATGGATGTAGCTGTATTAGAAATTGATGGTGAAAATCGTCGTTTATCTTTAGGCCACAAACAATTAGAAGATAATCCTTGGGATGTTTTTGAAACAGTATTTACTATTGATTCAGTTCACTCAGGAACAATTACTTCAATTAACGATAAAGGAGCAACTGTTAACTTAACTTATGGTGTTGAAGGGTTCTGCCCATCTCGTCACTTAAACAAAGCTGACGGAACAACTGCTAAAGTTGAAGATGTAATGGATTTTAAAGTTATCGAATTCAGTAAAGAATCTAAACGTATTGTAGTATCTCACGCTCGTTTACACGAAGAAGTGAAAGAAGAAGTACGTAAGGTTGAAAAAGCTACTAAAGCTACTGAATCTGATGAAGCTAAAAAGGCAGTTAAAAAAGTAAAAGATAGCCAAGAGAAAACTACTTTAGGTGATATCTCTGCTTTATCTGACTTGAAAGATAAAATGGACGGAAAGAAATAATTCCTTCCTTAAAATGCGGTGGCTGAGGCACTCGAAGCCCCGGATTTTAAAAGAAAATCATCTGGTACGTGTACCTAATGAGAATAACTAAAAATCCGCCATGGTTTTTAGTTTTTGAGAGCCAAAAGCCCTTTCAGGAAACTGAAGGGGCTTTTGGTTTTATATAAGTTTTTTGAACTACGAAGGAGCTGCAGCCATAAAACGGCTGGAATAAAAAAGGTTACCCGCGCATTTTTGGCCAGTGTCCGTCTTTGTCTTTACATGTTGGAGATGCCAAAATTAGATTACCTTTTTTGTCATAACAATAAACTGTCCATCCGTATTCTTGCCCCTCGCATATTTTCGTGTAGTCAAAATGTTGACTTAATTCTCCTGTCGGAAAATATTCTTTACAGGAAACATACTCACCATTTTTAAATATGTGAACTGAACTTAAATTTCCTTTGCCGTCGAACCACTTATATTCACCGTCAAGTATTTTTGTTTTTGATATTTGTTCCAATTTGTAGTTTTTACCACCACATTCTCCCATCGGATAAATATTTGTGCCATGGTCAAAAAAGGTATAACGATAAAAAAGAGCTTTTGTACTGTCATCAACTTTTCTCCAGTCTTTGTCAAGATATACTTTCCATTTACCATCTTTTTTACCATTAGAGTCGATTTGGTTTAGGGAATTTGTTTGACCGAAAATAAACGTTGTCAAAGTAAGTAATAGAATTGTTATGGATCTTGTTTTCATGATTTTAGGCTTTTTATTAAGATGCCTGATTTTAGATATTTTCATAATGTGATTCGTTCTTAGTAACGACTTACTAGATATCGTTTTGGAGCTAAAAGAAGTACGTGTTGAAACTTTGCTTACCGAAATGTTTAAATAAAGATACTATGTTTCTATGCATTTGCAAAGAAAAATATCCCGATAGCTAAGCTATCGGGAGTCTTTCCTGAAGGGACAAATTTTGCAAATACTCTAATGTCTGCAAGGCTTGAGAAAGTATGTATGTAAAAGCAGGAGTTTTACTTCTTGTGTTATTTAGGAGCCTTTTGATGTTGTTCTTGTCTGGGTTGTTGTTGTCTTGGTTGTTCTTGTTGCTGTCTTGGTTGTTGTCTTGGTTGTTGTCTTGGTTGTTGTTGTTGTTGTTGTTGTTG
>JBKJPW010000160.1:0-3269 GCA_046594225.1 Bacteroidia bacterium | reverse complement strand
GCGCACCAAGTGAGATATTACCAAACTCACAAGCCGAACAAAAAGTGTTAGTTCCCGAAATACGCAATGAACTTAAAAAACTATATACTGGAACCGATGAAGGCTTTGAATCTTTTTTAATGAAGCATTTTTTTGATTTGCATTATCAAGCAAAACCCAATGCAAAGCCAATCAATTTAGGATTAGGGAATTTATGGAAATTAGCCACTGATCATCCAGAAAGTAAGGTATTACCTTGTGTTCACCGTGCACCAATAGAAAAAAATGGAGAAAGTAGATTGTTACTGATTTGTTAAATCGTTAGTTAGTTTTATAATAAATCCAATTTTCTTATGAAACGTAGTTAAAACGAAATAAAAAAGAGAAATTAAAACTATTATATAATTGATTAAAAAAAGACATAACCATCAAATCATAATATCTATTTATTCAACCCCGAATGGGGTTGAATTATAACTGGACAGCTAAGTGGGAACAAGTCGTCCGTAGGTAACTTAATAACCATATTATTTTGATGTTAACATATCCCAAAATAAACACAGGAGTTAAACATTAAACTATCTTTAATGTTATTTAATTATGATAGGATTTAGATTTTCTAACTACACAAAACCAAGTCAAACTCCATTTGATAAGCTTTTTGATATTTTTAAACAGCTTATTACGTTTACAAGTGGCGATTTTGATGAAGCGATTAATTGGTTGACGGAATTAGATAAGGAATATAAACTAACGGAACCCGATTATACGATACAAGATTTTATTCAGGAATTAAAAGATAGAGATTATGTGAAATATGACACGCCTAATTCGGGACACATTGTCATTACCTCTAAAACCGAGCAAGCTATCAGAGAGCAAGCCTTGGAGAAAATTTTTGGGAAACTCAAAAAAGGATCTTCTGGAAATCATAGCACTAAATTTACAGGACAAGGCGATGAAATGACTAATGATACGAGACCTTTTCAGTTTGGAGATTCCTTAGAACAAATTTCGATGTTGGAATCATTTAAAAATGCACAAGTCAATAATGGCATTGCTGATTTTCACATGACCGAAAACGATTTGGCTGTTTCCGAAAAAGAACATAAAAGTCAAACATCAACGGTGTTAATGATTGATATTTCGCATTCGATGATATTGTATGGCGAAGATAGAATTACTCCCGCCAAAAATGTAGCCATGGCTTTATCTGAATTAATTAAACGTAAATATGCCAAAGATACTTTAGATATTATTGTGTTTGGAGACGATGCTTGGCAAATTGAAGTAAAAGACCTACCCTATTTACAAGTGGGTCCGTTTCACACCAATACAGTTGCCGGCCTAGAGTTAGCGATGGATTTATTGCGAAGAAGAAAAAATTCGAATAAACAAATTTTTATGATTACCGATGGTAAACCTACCTGCTTAAAAGAAAACGGACGCTATTATAAAAACAGTAATGGATTAGATACTAAAATTGTAAATAAGTGTTTAACGCTTGCTCAAAGTTGTCGGAAATTAAAAATACCCATTACAACCTTTATGGTTGCCAACGATCCATACTTACAAAATTTTGTTCATGATTTTACAGAAGCCAATAATGGTAAGGCTTTTTACACTTCGTTACAAGGCTTAGGCGACTTTATATTTGAAGATTTTGAACGTAATAAAAAAAGAAATTTTAAATAATACTAAACACACTCAATATGCAATCTATAAAAACACTAGGCGAATTAAAAAAATCAGGATACATCAGTAAATCTATTAAAGACGAATTACGTGATAATTTGATTTCAAAAATTAAACAAAAAGAAAACGTATTTAAAGGCATTGTTGGTTACGAAGACACCGTTATACCTGAGATTGAGCGCGCCATTTTATCTCGACATAACATGAATTTATTAGGTTTACGAGGACAAGCTAAAACTCGTATTGCCCGACAAATAGTTGAATTACTAGATGAATATACACCTTATGTTACAGGAAGTGAACTAAATGACGATCCTTTAAATCCTATTTCAAATTTCTCAAAACAACTCATTGCTGAGCATGGCGACAAAACACCAATCTCTTGGTTACATCGTGCAGAACGTTATGTTGAAAAATTAGCAACACCCGATGTTTCTATATCTGATTTAATTGGTGATGTAGATCCTATTAAAGCAGCAAACCTTAAATTAAGTTATGCCGATGAACGCGTGATTCATTATGGTATTATTCCGAGAAGTAACCGTTGTATTTTTGTGATTAATGAATTACCCGATTTACAAGCTCGTATTCAGGTAGCTTTATTTAATATTTTGCAGGAAGGCGATATACAAATCAGAGGATTTAAACTACGAATTCCGTTAGACATACAATTTATATTTACGGCAAACCCCGAAGATTATACCAATCGCGGAAGTATTGTAACGCCTTTAAAGGATAGAATTGGCAGCCAAATATTAACGCACTATCCAAAAAGCATTGAACTATCTAAACAAATTACTGCTCAAGAAGCAAAACTAAGCACTACACAAAAACAACAAATTGAAATAACTGACTTAGTATCGACTTTAATTGAGCGCATCGCCTTTGAAGCACGTGAAAGTGAATACGTAGATTCTAAAAGCGGTGTATCTGCTCGATTAACTATTTCTGCTTACGAAAATTTAGCAAGTACAGCTGAAAGAAGAATGTTAATGAATGGAGAAGCTAAAACCGTTGCTCGTATTGGCGATTTAGTAGGCGTTATTCCGGCAGTAAATGGAAAAATTGAATTGGTGTATGAAGGCGAACAAGAAGGCGCTGGTATTGTGGCTCTTAACTTATTAGGAAAAGCATTACGAAATGAGTTCACTGTTTTATTTCCAGATCCCACCAAACTTAAAAAAAGGAAAGAAGTAAGTCCGTATCAAGCCATTGTTAATTGGTTTGGCGAAGGTAATATGATTGATTTAATGCTTTCTGAAAACGATAAAAATTACAAGAAAAATTTAGAAAGTATTCCAACTTTAGGTGATTTAGTAGATACTTACACGGAGAATTTAACCAAAAGTCAGAAATTAATTACGATGGAATTTGTGTTGTTTGGATTAGCGGAGCACTCTTTAATTGGTAAAAATAATTTAGAACGCGGCATTCAATTCAAAGATATTTTAGGCTCTATGTTTTCTGAAAAAGATTTTTTTGGAGATGAGGCTAATAATTAGGGTTCACTCAAATTAACAAAGTGTTTATAAATAAAGGGCATTAGGTTATAAAGATTAGAACAGATGCAAGACATTTGCAAATAACCTTTAAAA
>JBKJPW010000102.1:0-4924 GCA_046594225.1 Bacteroidia bacterium | reverse complement strand
TTATTATTTCATGTCGCACATTCCTTTCATTGATTTCATTACTTTGGGGTGTGATTGCATTGATCCCATCATCATATTGCATTTTGACTGATCCATATCACACATTTCCATTGTTTTCCCCATCATCATTTTACACATTGCTGTATCACTTTCGCACATGCTCATCATCTTGTCCATGTGCATGCCCTTCATACTTGGGTCACTCATCATATTCTCCATCATCATGTTTTTGCAATTTTCATCTTGCATCATCACGTCAATCATTTCCTTAGAGTAGGTTGGATCTTTAACAATTGTTGAAATAATTTTGGTTCTGTGAGAATCATCTTTTAGGTTTTGATCAGGCGATTGATTTGAGTTGCAGGAAGCAAAAAAAGTTAATGTTGCTGCAAATAAGATTGGAATTAGTGTTTGTTTTTTCATTTTGAATTTTATTAAATTAATATGTCGTAAAGGTGAATAGGTTTAAATAGAAAAAGTTACACAACCTTTGTAGTAAATTTCATAATTCACACATTTCCAAAATTGTTTTCCAAATTACATTAGAATAGAAATAGCTCACCATGACTTTCGTCAGCATGAAGAATGAACTTTGTCAGTAATTGCTTGCAAATAGCATACCTCAAGGTAAAGCAACTATAGCTACCCCATGTGAGCATTATATTGCACCTTTAGGGACAGAAGGTGGATTCTAACTTTATTTGGGCTTCCCCATTAATAATTTAAGCTAAGTCCAATACCAAATCCCATATCACTATCGTAGTGGGTTCTTATGCCTAAATTCTTATTTAAAATGTATTTTAGATCAATCATATACTCTTTATCAGAGTTATACATAAGCCCTAGTCTTAATCGCTTTGTAATAGGAATATCTTCACGTTTTATTTGCAATAAAACAGTACCATCAGTAAATACTTCTGCTTCAAAATGAATTAACATAGGTAATGTATATGAAAATCCTGCTGAAAATGATTGCCGAGTATCTTTTGTGTCTGTTTGCTTAAAAAGATTTTCTTCTTGAAAATTTATGCCGTGCTTTCTATATCGATAATCGTAACCAATAAAAGGCATAAACCATTGCATTTTACCAATGTATCTACCTATGTGTGTCTCTACTTCATAGCCGTGTATATCCATGTAGCCTAATCGCCATTCTGACATCACGCTCCAACGTGTGTTTTGTAGCATTGCCATTCCATCATTACCATTTGTAGCAATATCATTCTCTCCCATGAAGTGAAATTTTCTGTCATCGTTTTTTAGTTTTCTAAAAGCGTATTTTGGATTGGGAATTAATGGGTTTTCGGGTTGATTTTCGTAAGTGAAAACTCTTCCCATTCCACTCATCATGTGATATAAAATGTGGCAATGAAAAAACCAGTCACCTTCTACATTAGCATTAAATTCTAATGTATCAGTTTCCATAGGCATTATATCAATAATGTTTTTTAAAGGGGCATTTTCACCTTGACCATTTAAAACTCTAAAATCATGACCGTGCAGGTGCATTGGGTGGCGCATCATAGAATTGTTGTAAATAATTATTCTAACATTTTCGCCTTTTTTTATGAGAATTTTATCCGTCTCTGAAATAACTTTATTATCTAAACTCCAGACATATCGATTCATATTTCCCGTTAAAACAAATTGTAATTCCTTTGCAGGCAAATCTTTTGGTAGTGTGGTTGGATTGGGTGCTTTTAGCATCGCATAATTTAGTGTAACAATATCCGAAAGTGCATTTGCATTGTATTGATTGTGAGTGTTACTCATATCCATACCTTTCATTTCCGAATCACCTTTTTTATTTTGACTGCCTGTAATTTCAGGATACATAACAACATTCATATCCATTTGGTTAAGGCTCATTTGCATATTCATATCATCCAAATCGCCATTCATTTTCATCATGCCATTCATCATTTTCATGCCTTCAAAATATTTCAACTTTGGTAATGGAGAAATAAGTTGTTTGATACCACTGCCTAAGTATAAAGAAGCAGATTTGATGCGATCTTCGGAGGTTGCTAAAAATTCATACGCTGTACTGTCATTAGGTATTGTAACAATCACATCATAGGTTTCTGATACGGCAATAATTAATCTGTCTACTTCAACAGGTTCTACATCATTTCCATCGTTAGCTACAACAGTCATTTTGCCTCCTGCATAAGTTAACCAAAAATAGGTTGAAGCACCGCCGTTTGAAATCCGTAATCGAACTTTATCCCCTCCTTTAAATTGCGAAAGCTGATTTTCATTTTTTCCATTTATTAAAAATTTATCATAATAAACATCACTCACATCCATAGCCAACATTCGCTTCCATTCATTTTTAAGTTTGGTTTTAAAGTGTTTGTGTTTTATTGCTTCCGCATAACTTTGGGTAGTTCCTTTTTTGATAGCAAACCAATCACTAGCATTGTGAAGCATTCTATGAACATTTTTTGGATTATAATTTGTCCACTCACTCAAAACAATAGGAATAGCTGGTACATCATCGATACCTTTTCTAATTGTTGAATCATCCGTTTTTTTATTCATTATAAATGAACCATACATTCCGATTTGTTCCTGCAAGCCAAAATGACTATGATACCAATGCGTACCATGTTGTATGATTGGAAATTTATACAAATGCGTTGTGTGTTTCTTTATTGGCATTTGAGTTAGGTAAGGGACACCATCTTCTTTATTAGGTAAAAATAACCCGTGCCAATGCAAGGCTGTACTTTCGTTTAATTCGTTGTGTACATATATTTCGGCAGTATCACCTTCGGTAAATGTTAAGGTTGGCATTGGTATTTGTCCATTTACAGCAATGGCTCTTTTTTCTTTTCCTGCATAATTAACTATAGTATCTCGTACATATAAATCATAGCGTACAGTTTTTTGCGCTAACCCATGATTACACAATAGGATAATTATTAATAAGGATGTTGATTTAAGAATGCTCATTAAGAAAAAGTATTATTTAATAGTTTCAATTGTTTTACCACAACTAAGCATTTGTGAGCCGTAATAGGGATTTTTAACAGAACTTTCTAAGCTTAACCAGTTAGCGCCTTTATTATCGTTATACATTGGGCAGTGCTGATAGTAAACTGGAAAATCGAAATTTGCAACTTTAATAAGTTCATACATTTTTTCTGATAGTTGAATGAAGGTCATTCTTTGTTCTTCAATATTATTTGCTTTCGCTATTTTATTACTTTCATATAATAAGTCTTTATATACCTTCATCCAAATTTCGTGTTGATTACTTTGAAGCTTATTCATTTCAAGTTTTGAAATAGTAGAAGATAAATTTTCGGCTTTAATAATTGCAGATTTACTATCTGTTTTTATCAAAGCGTTTTTTAATTCAGTGTAGGCATCAAAAATTGCTTTAAACTGATTTACAGAAGTATTTTGTGCATTTGGAATTTCGATTTTATCAACGTTATTTACTACAACTTCCGTTTTTACTTCTGTTTTCTTTCTGTTTCTATCATATTTACAACAACCTGGTAAACTGGCATAGGCTTCATCAGGAGCAAGAAATTTTTCATTGTCGTAACCTGCTAGCGCAACTCGTTTTAGAATTTCATCTGGATCTGTTTTGCTATCATCATATGATAGTGTGGCTTGCTTGGTGTCTTTGTTCCAGTCTAAGCTTGCTACCTTTTTTTTGTTTGCAGCGTTTTCAATTGTCTTTTCGCACATTTCACAATTCCCATCTATTTTTAGATTTATCGTTTTTGCATTCTTAATTTGTCCGTTACAACTTATACTGAGTAAAAGCGTTGGCACTAGAATTAGGTTGAATAGTGATTTCATATTTAGATATTTCATGTTTTTATTTATTAAGGTTAATTTGTTCAATTTTAAATCCTGCTTTCTCAACGGCTGATATTATTTTTTCAGTATCAGTATCTTGCGTTTCTACAGTTAATATTTTCTGAGGTATTGAAGTATCTACTTCCCATCTTTCTATTGACTTTTCATTATTTAAAAAAGGTGTTACTTTTGATAAACAGCCACCGCAGTTAATTGTTGTTTTGAATTTTAGAGTTTCCATAATATTTATTTTTTAATTGTTTTTAATTTAAGAAGTAAACTGTTTGATACGACACTCACACTACTCAATGCCATTGCCGCACCTGCTATCATAGGGTTTAAAAGAAAATCATTAATAGGAAATAAGATACCTGCTGCAATTGGAATACCAATAATGTTATAGATAAATGCCCAAAAAAGATTTTGATTGATAGTTGCTACCGTTTGTTTGGATAAAAGAATAGCTTGAGGGATTTTATTTAAATCGCTTGCTATAATGGTCATTTTTGCAACATCCATCGCTATATCACTTCCTTTACCCATTGCAATGCTAACATCTGCCTGTGCTAAAGCGTTACTATCGTTAATGCCATCTCCAACCATGGCTACAATTTTTCCTTTAGCTTGCAATTCTTTTATAAACGCAGATTTTTCTGCTGGTAGAACATTTGCTTTAAAATGATCTATGCCCACTTGCTCATATACTGCTTTTGCTGTTTGTTCATTATCACCGGTAAGCATATAAACTTCTATTCCTCTTTCTTTTAACTGTTTTACAGCCTCAATAGAAGTTTCTTTAATTTTATCTGCGATAGAAATCGTTGCAATAAGTTTGGAGCCATCAGTAAAAAAAATAACGGTATTCGCTTTTTTTAATTTTTCATCAACCCAAGTTCGCGCAGTTTCATTTATAGCAATATTATTTTCTTTCATCAAGAGTTCATTACCAATAATGTAATTATTATTGCGATAAGAACCCTGAATTCCCTTTCCGCTTAAATTTTCTATAGATACTTCATTAATAAATTTTGAAGACTCTGACAAGTGTTTCACGATTGCATCAGCTAAAGGATGCTCAGATGATTTTTCGATGCTGTAAAGAATA
>JBKJPW010000220.1:0-42307 GCA_046594225.1 Bacteroidia bacterium | reverse complement strand
CAAAAACATTGTTTTGGGCAGCCTTTAGCTTTTTATTAGCCTTGTTATCGAAAGAATATGCCGTTGTATTAATTATTTTAATTCCTATTGCTATTTATATATATGGAGGTTTAGAATTCAATATCAATAAATTTCTTTTGGCATTAATAGGTTATGTATGTTTAGGTGCTGGATTATTCCTTCTTACAAAAACATATTCGGCATACAAACTTGATGAGTCAGGTAAAGCACTAGTTTATTTTATGGCAAGTGTTGGTTCATTTGTTGGTGGCTGGAAACTATTTTCAAAACATTATGAGGAATATAAAAACGCATTTATTGTTTTAACGCTGTTTATAGTAAGCGCTTTAATTATGCTTTTAATCAAACAAAATCATGATATTAAAGCCCTGCCTGGCGCAAAAGCTAATTTATCATATTGGATTTTCCCATTTGTATATTTAGTTTTTGGTGTATTTATTTTTGGATCAAAAAAGAAAGATTACGGCTCTTTAATGGGATGGCATTTCTTTATCATGTTGTTTTATTTAGGAATGCGTTTGGTAGCTGTGAAATTAAAACCAGGTGTGCCTGATACGGAAATTTTAAATAACCCTTATTTATTAGCCTCTCAGCAAGAACAATGGGCTACCAAAGTATATGTATTATTAAAATATTTTAACCTTTGCTGGTTCCCACATCCATTATCTTCCGATTATTCATTCAATACCATCCAATTTCGCACCTTTGCTAGTTGGGATACATTAGTATCATTAGTACTGCATATAGGTTTATTAATAGCTGGTGTAAAATTAGTTTTAAAGAAACATACTTTAGGTTTTGCTATTGCGGTGTACTTCGCCTTCTTATTAATGATTGGTAATATTTTAATGGACATTGGAGCTACGATGGGCGAACGTTTATTGTTCCACTCTACTATTGGTTTCGTTATTGCATTTGCTTGGTTAATCTTAAAAGGAGTGGATAAAATTCCAGGTACTTTGATGGCTAAACGCGCTGTGTTCTTTTTATTTTTAGGAACCATGACTTTCCTTTATGGTTGCAAAACTTGGGAGCGTAACTGGGATTGGAAAAATGATATTACTTTATTCTTAAAAGATGTAGAAACTGTTCCAAACTCTGTGTTAGTGTTGGGGAATGCTGGAGCGCGTTATATTGACTTATCTGATACGAAGAACTTTGTGGCTAAGCGTACAGAATCTTTAGAAAAAGGGATTAAATATTTAAAACATGCTATTGAGTTGCATCCACGTTATGTAAACGGTTATTTGAATTTAGGTTTAGGTAGCTACAAATTACATAGAGATAGAGATGCTTTATTCTATTGGAAACAAGCAGAAGCATTGTATCCAAACAATCCTTACTTAAAAAATTATTACATTGTTTTTTATAACGATTTATTAAATAGAGGTTATCAAAAAGCGCAACGCGGACAATTGGATAGCGCTATTTACGAATTACGTAAAACGATTATCCTAGATAAATTAAACCCTGAAGGTTTTTATAATTTAGGTGGAGCTTATTATCAAAATAAACAATACGATAAAGCTAAGGTATATTGGGAACAATGCTTGAAATTAAAGCCTGATCACGCGCAAGCAAAATCTGGTTTAGCAACCATTGTAACGGTAACGGTGCCAACACCAGCCCAACCGGTAGCAGTTAAAAAGTAAAACAAACTATTTAAAATATTTAAGGCGAGAAAAATTCTCGCCTTTTTTGTGTTTTATAAAATGCTACGAACTGTTGCAAAAATAGGCTATTGTCTCTTGGTAAATGAATAGTGAAGCCACCCCCTGCTTAAAATTTAATATATCATGTTGCAATTATGCTCCTAAAAATCATCTTTGTATATTAGAGGCAAAAAATATTACTATTATAGCTAAGCAATTATATTCAATCCTTAAACAACATCTATTTAATTTAAAAAATAGATTGGCTTTGTGCCTTATATTATTATGCCGCATTATACCTGCACAACAACCAGCCTACTTTATACTAGGGCAAGAGCAATTTAAAGGTGTGCAAATTTATGATGTTATTCAGGATAATAATCTAAATTATTGGTTTGCTACAAACGAAGGGCTGTATGTATATAATTATTATAAATACGAAAAAATAGAATGCGAGGAAAACAAAAGCAGCTCTGTTTTTGGTTTTGTAAAAAACAAGGCAGGTACCATATTTTGTCATAATTTAAATAATCAAATTTTTCAAATCAATGATAAAAAATGTAGTTTGTATTATGAATTAAGCAGTGAAGAAGGTCGGCCTGATATATTACTTGCTATTGGCAACGATGACAACTTAATTATTGGAGCGACGAAAATTCGCGTTATCAATAAACAAGGAGTTTCTATTAACCAGTTCGATCCTCATAAAAAATACATTAGTTACTCTTTTATTACAAAAAATAATCAACTCTTGTTTTATTTAATGGGTAGCGATTCGCTCGTTATCTATTCAAAGGGGAAATTTTCCAGACAAAACCTAAACAGTTCTGATGATTTAAAAAATAAGACTGATGTTGTTCTTGATTTTTTCAGACTAAATAAGAAGGCTTATGCATTGGATAAAAAAAATAAAGAATGTTATCTGTTTGATGAAGATAATTTTAATCTAATCAAGATTCAAAAAAATGAGTTGTTCAATCGCAGTCCATCTGTTAAATTGTATAAAACTGGCAATGAACTTTGGGTAGGAAGTACCTTACAAGGCATTGTATTTTTTAATAAGGAAATAAGTCCGACGAATGGAATACTGCAATACCACGATTATTTTATTTCAAACATTTATAAAGACGAGGAAGGTAATTATTTACTAAGCACTTTTGATCATGGCGTTATTGTTATTCCTGATTTGAATGTTCCAGATGTAATAAATCCTTTTAAAGAAGACCCTATTACCTCTATTATTTCTGATGAACAATTAGGTTTAATTCTTGGTTCATCAAAAGGTAAAGTATTAAATTATCAAAACAACAAGTACAAGGAACTCAATAAAGATGGGAAACGTCCAATCAATACTATCAGAAGTGATAAAAAATCAGACTTGTTAGTATATGACGATGGCTCTATCAGTTTTTATAATAAGTTAACCCAACAGGTATCTCAATATAATATAGGCTCTTTAAAAGATGTTATTTTTATTGGGAACAATAAATTTTATCTGGGAACAAATGCAGGCATCATAAAATGCAACAGGGAAGGTTACTCAAATTTCAAAACGAAAATCCTACCTGATTTACAGGTCAGAGTTTATGCCTTAGCATACAATCCTCTTTCAAAATTACTATATGCTACAACTGCCAATGGCTTGTATGTAATCGATTCGCTCGAAAAAAGTACTCTTATCATACACCATAATAAACCTATATTTCCAAATGCAATTTACTATCATGACAATAAAACTTATATTTCTATAAAGAAAAAAGGAATTTTCATTATCAAAGACGACAAAATTACTGATAGCATTTCTTTACATGTTGATCATAAAAAATTTCAAATAGATAAATTCATCCTCTATAATAATACTATTTTATTAAAAACTACAAATCGGTTATTTCAGTTTGACATGCATGGCCAATTTTTAAAATCTATTCACTCATTGTTTGGTTTTTCTAACAATAGAGTCATCGATTTTACAATTCATCAAAACCAATTATGGGTGAGTCATTCTGGGGGTGTACAAAAAATTAATCTCAACTATTTACGAAAACAAAAAATAAAACCAGAAATAAGAATCAATCAAATTACAGTTAATGAAAGAAGTGTAAATTCAACTATAGCTGGGGATTTTAGCAATGATGAAAGAAAATTACAAATAGAACTTTCTACTCCAACACTTCTTAATCATGAACTCATACATTATTACTATAAACTAGATGGCTATGACAAACATTGGAATATCAATGATTTTCAATCAAACTTGATTGCATACAACGCACTAGCTCCTGGCAACTATACATTTATTGCAAGAATGGAAAGCCAAGGTGTTTTTAGTCCTATGATTTCTTATTCTTTTTCAATCGCCTACCCATATTATGCGCAGTGGTGGTTCATTAGCTTATGTATTTTTAGTTTTGTTTTGTTTGTATGGATAATCTATCGCTACCAATTAAATATTCAAAGAAAAAAATCGGAACAATTAAATGAATTAAACTCTTCTAAACTAACTGCCATTCAATCTCAAATGAATCCTCATTTTATTTTTAATTCGCTTAATTCAATTCAGGATTTAGTGCTAAAAGGAGATGTTGAAAAATCGTATTCTTATATCACAACCTTTTCAAATTTAGTACGTAGAACCTTGAGTTATTCTGAGAAAGACTTTATTGATTTTGAACAAGAAATTAAACTATTAGAAATTTATTTATCGCTGGAAAAATTACGATTTAAAAAAGATTTCAATTACAGCTTAGAATATCAAAACATTGATGACATTATGCTTCCACCTTTATTAATACAACCTTTTATTGAGAACTCCCTTATTCATGGATTACTGCATAAAGAAGGCGCCAAACGAATTACAATTAAATTTATAGTCATAGAAGACGTTTTGAAATGTATTATTGAAGATAACGGAGTTGGCAGAGAAAGATCAAAAGCTATTAAACTCAGGCAAAAATCGGAACATGAATCCTTTTCGGGAAAAGCTATTCATAATCGTTTTGAAATATTGAGTAATGTGTTTAAAGGGCAATATGGTTATTATTACGAAGATCTGTATTCTGAATCGCAACCAAGTGGGACAAAAGTTACTTTAACTATTCCAATAAAGCATAAATTCTAATCCATTACTAAACAAAATATAGCAGTTGCTAAATAAAATAGTGGCAATATAAATAAGAGTCTTAAGTTTGTAATAGTGAGTAAAATAAGAGCCATACTAATTGATGATGAAGAAAGTGCAAGAGATGTGCTGGAAAATTTATTGCTTAAATTTTGCCCTGAGGTGGAATTGCTTCATAAATGCGAAAACTTACCTCAGGCAGTAGAATTAATTAAACATGAACAACCTGATTTAGTTTTTTTGGATATTGAAATGCCTAACTATGCTGGTTATGAGATTGTAAAGTTTTTTGACAAGATTAATTTTGAAATTATTTTTGTTACCGCGTATGATCAATACGCTATAAAAGCGTTTGAAATTGCGGCCATTGATTATTTATTAAAGCCTGTTGATATTGACAGATTAAAACAGTCAGTAGCCAGAGTTCTGTCAGCTAAAAGTGTAGAAACTCAAGCGCAAAGATTGAATGTTTTAAGTGAATCTTTAGAAAGTAAAAAGTTAACCAATATTGCTATCAGTGATAAAAACCAGCAGTACATAATTGCCATTGATACCATTATAGCTATTGAAGCGCAGGAGTCGTATTGCATCATTCATACGACTGATAGAAAATTTACTGTCAGTAAAAATTTGAAGCATTTTGAAACAATGCTTGAAACATTGCCTCAATTTATACGAGTACATAAATCGTGGATTATTAATAAAGTATTTTTAAAAAATTACTCTAAATCCGAGCTGACAATTCAACTATCTAACGGATTAATTACCAAACTCTCAAAATATAAAAAAGCCGAGTTTGAAGAGTTAATTCTTTCCTAATTTTTTCCATTCCTAAACTCAATTGGCTGTTGCTGAAAAATCATTAATTTTTGATGATTTTAGCCATATGTTTGTTTGATATAAAACAAATAACTATGAGAAAACATTTACTAATTATTTTAATAGCATTATTTTCAACTAAAATAAATGCACAATGCACGGTTGCAACACCAACCGTATCTGAAAATTTTAATTCCACTGTACTACCAACTTGTTGGACTAATCTCAATGGTTGGTCATTAAGTGGTACTGATATTTGGGCAACAGAAGACAATAATTGGACGCCAATGCTTATTTTGCCTAAAACAGATAATGCAAAAGGCATTCTCACATTTAAAGCACGCATGAACTCAGCCTTTGGGCCGCCTGCTATGTACATTGGTGTAGTATCTGCTCCAGGTAGCCCAGCATCTTATGTTAATATATTCAATTTTAATGTTACAAATGCAACTATGACAAGTTACACAGTAGATTTATCTAGCTATACTGGTAATTTTCAGTACATAGCAATCAGATTACCCAGTAACAATGGAAGACGCTTACATATTGATGATATAAATTATGTAAGTGCTTGTATAAGCTCTTCTGTAGCAGCAATTGCTCAAAACTATACGGTTCAATTAAACGGTAGTGGCCAAGCTACCGTTCTACCATCAAATGTTAACAATGGATCAAACTCTACTTGTGGCTCACCAACTCTAAGCGTAAACCCAAAAACGTTTAATTGTTCAAATATCGGAGTAAATACCGTTACTCTAACGGCAACAGATAATCAAGGTAATGTATCCACAACAACTTCAAGTGTTACTGTACTTCAGGCAATTAATAACGAAACGGTAAGTGTAGCGCAAAATACAATTTGTTCGGGTAACAGCGCTACTATTACAACTGGGGCTTCTATAAATGGAGTAAAATATTTTTTACGAGATGATGCAACAAACGCTATAGTTGCAGGACCAACAATTGGAACAGGTAGTACTTTAGCATTTAATTCAGGTTCATTAACAGCAAATACAACATTTAATGTTTATGCAGAAACTCCTGGAACAAGTTTGTATGCTTTAGATTTTGATGGAAGTAATGATGTTATTACAACAAATATAACATCATTAGCAACAAATTCATTAACGATAGAAGCCTGGATTTTTCCGAGAGCGACTATTGTTAAAAGAATAGTTTCAAATTATTTTAACAATGCTTCCCAAAGTGGCGAATTTATTTTAGACACCTATAATGCTACAAATAATGGAAAAGGTTTAAGATTAGTGGTAGAAGGAGCTAGTAATACACTTCATCAATTAAGTGCTGCAAATGTATTAACACTTAATGCATGGAACCATGTTGCCGGAACTTTTAGTAATGGTGTTACAAACCTATATGTAAATGGTACTGCTGTTGCTACAAGCACTGCACCATTTACTTCAATACCAAGTTGCACAAATAAAATTACAATAGGAGAAGATCCTACCATTGGAGCCTTAGAATATTTTAATGGAAAAATGGATGAAGTAAGAATATGGAATACTGCGAGAACTACATCTGAAATTGCAGGTAATATGAATAACTGCTTAGTTGGAAATGAAAGTGGATTAAAAACTTATTTTAAATTTTCGGAAAACGCTGGAAGTACTGTATCTGATTTAGTAACAGGAGCAATTGGCACAATGTCGGGGATGGATCCTAACACTGATTGGGTTACTGGCATTGTAGATTGTACTTCACCTATCTGTAGTTTTGAGATGTCAAATTTAGTAAGCATTAACATTGCTCCAAATCCAACCATTGCTGTTAACAGTGGAACCATTTGCTCTGGACAATCTTTTACAATAACTCCAAGCGGCGCTAATACATATACTATACAAGGCGGTAGCGCTGTAAAAACACCTACTGCAAATACTTCATATACAGTTTCAGGAACAAGTACTGATGGTTGCTTATCATCTACTTCTGTAACATCAAGTGTAACTGTAAATGCTTTACCTGTAGTAACTGCTGTAACAGACAATACATTAATTTGTATTGGTGAAACTACCAATTTAACTGCCGCTGGTGCAACAAATTACACCTGGAATACATCTGCTACAACTGCTTCTATTTCCATTTCTCCAACAGCAACAACAGCCTATACTGTTACTGGAATAGATGGCAATGGTTGCAGTAATATGGCAGTCCTAACTCAAAGTGTGTCTGTATGTACAGGAATTAATCAACTAACAACTATTAATAATACTATGACTTTATTTCCAAATCCAAGTTCTAACACTATTACGTTACAAACTGACGAAGATATTCAAGCAGCATACATTTTTAACACCTTAGGTGATTTGGTGCAAACAGAAAGCACTAAAACATTTTCAGTAGAAAAATTATCTTCTGGTATATACATTATGCATGTGAAAACAGAAAAAGAAATTCGTGCCATTCGTTTTATTAAAAACTAATAAACTGAGTACATATTTTGTTAAGAGCTCATCAAATTAGATGAGCTCTTTTTTTTAATGAATGAACTAAACACACTATTACTGAACTATTTTAATTTGCTAAGCAGGAATGTATTTGAGATACAAACAACAAAAGGAAAAGACACAACCTGTTTTATAATAGAATAATAGGATATGGAAATTTAAAAAGCCATCCGCAGCTAGCGGATTGCTTTTTTATTTTACATAATTTTAACTGGAACATTAAAAATAAACCCAACGCCAAATACGTTCTCTATGCTTATTTCTGGATCTTCTTTCAAGTACTTGCGCATCTTGGTAATAAACACATCCAGACTTCGTCCTAAAAAATAATCGTTCTCACCCCACAATTCTTTTAGCATCTCTTCACGTTTAATCATATGATTACGGCGAGAAGATAAATAGCGCAGTATGTCGCTTTCCTTTTCGGTAATGCGTTTGGCTTGACCATTAATTGTTAAAGATTGATTATGAAAATCGAAAATATATTTACCTATTGAGATAATTTCTGTTTTTACAATAACACTATTTTCAGGGATACGGCGAATCACAGCTTTTATTTTCCAAAGGAGTTCTTCTTCATCAAATGGTTTAATTATGTAATCATCTGCTCCTAAATCATATCCTTTTAATTTATCTTCCTTTAATGATTTGGCAGTTATAAAAATAATGGGAATTTTTTTATCTTTTAACCTAACAGCTTTCGCCAACGAAAAACCATCCAACTTTGGCATCATCACATCTAACAGACACAAATCAAATGTAGTATTCTGAAATGTCTTTAACGCCAATTCTCCATCCTTACATAATTTTACACTAAAGCCTTCCGTTTCAAGATAATCAACCAATAGCACTCCTAAATTAAGATCGTCCTCCGCTAATAATATGTGTAGTTTTTCTTTAGACATATGGTAAACGAATAATGAATGCGGTTCCTTTTCCTATTTCACTTTGTAGCTCAATAGTTCCTCCGTGCAATTCAATGATACTTTTAATATAGGTTAATCCTAAGCCAAATCCTTTTACATCATGTACATCACCAGTTGGTACACGAAAGAATTTTTCGAAAACTTTTTGCTGAAATTCCTGCCCTATTCCAATTCCATTATCACACACAGTCAATATAAATTTTCCCTCTTTATTCAATGTCTGTATGAGTATCTCAGGTTGCCCATCAGAATACTTGAGTGCATTATCAATTAAATTACATAATGCATTAGCAACATGTATTTTATCTCCATAGATCACAAAATTCTGTGCATCAAGATTATTGGTCACTTTGCCTTGTTTGTGCTCAATTTGTAAACTCATGCATTTCAAACACTGATGAATTAACTCATGAATATCAAATTCAGTTTTCCGTAATGGGATCTCTCCCCTTTCTAGAGCCGTCATACTTAACACTTGCTCCACTTGAAGTCTTAGTTTTTCATTTTCTTCTAAAATAATGCTTGAGTAATGCCTAATCTTATCTTCTTGCTTAATATTAGAATCTTTAATCATCATCTTACCCGCTAAAGCAATGTTGGTTAAAGGCGTTTTAAATTCATGAGTCATGTTATTTAAAAATTCTGTTGTATGTTCTGAAATTTGTTTTTCTTTCATCAGCGACAGAGCTGTTCGCCAAAATGTAATTAATACAATTACAATCAATAAAACAGAACTGATGAAAGGAATACCCATCTCAGCCATAATAAACTTATCCTTATCTGGAAAAACAAGCTGTAAATCAATTCTGTTTTTAGATATTGTTCCGTTTTCAGGAGATGCATCTGTCACGCAAGCTTGATAACAGCCACTCTGATTCATCTTTAGGTTGTTTGCAACATTGATGTCATTTTTAAAAGTTGGCACAAAGGGTTTGATAGAAAATGAATATTCAATTTGAATATTATACACTTTCATGTAATAATTAAACAAAGAATCTACTTTTCGTTTTTCGTTAATACCTACACACACTTCCAAATTCTTAACGGTAGAAGTATCTTTAGCAAGTACCTCGACAGTTTTAGAAAGAACTAGATTAGCCTTTTCACTAAATATATTTTCCTTAATATATGCCGTTTCATAAATCCAATTTACCTGAATTATCAAAACGATAATTAAGGCTATAGAAGAAATAGCGATAAACAAATAAGTTCGATTCAGTTTCATTGTAATAAACAAAATTAGGCATTTTATATAAGGTATTAGTGTACGTTAACAAATCGTTAACAAGCCAATAACTACTCAGTAACAATATTGTTTTTAACTATGGACTACCTTTACCGTAGATTAAACAACCAATATGAGTTATCCATGTTGCCGCTATACAAAAGAGATAAAAGCAACATGGGTAACCATATAACAATTAAAAACATATGCTATGAAACTATTTATTTTAACCATATCAGCCACAGCACTTTTATTAATGTTTTGTGAAAAAGAATCAGTTAACACTTTCAAGCCAATTAATCAAAAGTCAATATCTAAGGGCGCTGATTCTAAGCTATATACACATCCGTATTATATCCGTTATAAAACTTATCGAAAAGACCTCAATACACAATTCATAAATTATCTAAAACATGTAAATGATCGTGGCTGTTAAAACAACAATATTATAACCGACACTATAATAAATTATATTATGAAACTATTAACACTATATCTCTTCCTTATTATATGTTTATTCTATTTACAATCTTGTGATAATGCAGTAGATTTTGATACAGAACACAACAACATCTCCGAAAATGCTACTCGCGAAACAAGTAATACAGTTTCAACTATCGACCTAAACAGCGCCATTTATTCAGACACAAAGGGAATGAATAATGGGAAAATTTACACTTTATTTGATTGTCCTGACGCTAAATACTTTCCGCCCATGGATATTAAAACCTGGGACAAAACGCCTGTTGTAAATGGCAGACTCCCAACCTACGAAGAAACGCATAACGGCATGTCAATTCACCATTATGGAGGAGAAGCAAATAAGACGGTAAAAGTTTATAATATGTCTTTACCCAGATTGGCAAGTATCTATAGCAATCGTACAAAACTAAATGAAACTGTAGTGGTAATACAAATAGTTTATACCCCTAAAGATACTGTTGTTGGGTATCGATATTTAACTGGTGGCTGCGGAGGTTCTTTATTCCACAACTTTCATTTTTTAACTGTGCCTGAAATTCAAAATTTAACCAAGTAGCATATGAAAAACACCTATCAAACATTCGCAAAACGGTATCCAAAAATAGTAATGGGGCTCGCTACTCTGGTTTTGATTATTATGGCCCTATCTCTGAAGGCATACGATAAGTCAGCCACACAAGCTGATGATGAAGCGATAAAAAATTATAAGCCTGAAAAGCTCAGCAGTATTACCAACGTTAACGGAGATTATGAAGTTAATTATGATAAGATGTCTACCATATATAAACAAACTTTATTAGACAGTTTAAAAACAGAAGTACTTGCAGAGAAACAATCCAAAACAGAAATCCCAGCATTCATTCTCTCTTTTATGCAAAGCATTTCTGAGAATAAAAAATTTGAACTTGCTAATCCAGGAGAACCTTGGTGCGTAAATGATATCATGGGTTATACCTTAACAAAAATGTACGACTCTAAAAAGAAAGATACATTTGATCTAATTACACCAAGTCAAAAAGTTTTCCCAAATAATCAATTCGTTTATTTTGGTATTGGTAAAAACATGGCGCTTTTATCTTATTGGTCTGGGGGACTACGATTGAGCCAACATGTAGCTATAATTCATTTTGAGGGGACTAAGATTATTGATTACTGGACAAATAATTACATAAACGCTATAGGATATACCAAAGCTGATATATTGGAGAATCTTAATTCAATTAACAATGGAAATTGTTAATCTAAAGTTCTTAAATCATTGTGATATAATCTCAAAATGTATTATTAAACCCGAATGCCAATAATACTAACGTCATCCACTTGTTCATGAGACGCTTTCCAATCATTAAAAGCAAATTCTAAGTTTGCTTTTTGTGCAGTCATATCTAATTGACTATTTTTTATCAAGGCTTCAATTAACGGTTTGTATTTTAATTTTTTACCTTTTGGGCCGCCAAACTGGTCGGCATAACCATCTGTACTTAAATAAATAATATCACCTGCTTGTAATTGAATGGTAACGCTGGTAAAAGGTTTTTCTTCATCTAAGTATAAGCCAATAGGCATTTTATCAGCCTTATGTTCTTGCAATTCCCTTCCCCTCATCAACCATAAAGGATTATTAGCTCCAGCAAATTCTACAGTATTATCGAGTTTGTTCCACACACACAAACTTATATCCATGCCATCTTTTTGTTGAGTACCTCCTTTTTGTTCTAAGGCATTGATGATTTTTGCTCGCAGTTTATTTAAAATTTGGTCTGCTTTAAAAATTTTGTTTTCTACTACAATTTCATTTAAAAAACTATTTCCCAACATACTCATAAAGCCGCCTGGCACACCATGCCCTGTGCAATCAGCCAATGCAAAAATAGAGCGACTATTTGGTGTATTGTAAGCCCAATAAAAATCGCCGCTTACAATGTCTTTTGGTTTAAATAATATAAAATGTTCTTTTGATACTTTATCCCAAACATCTTCGTTAGTTAAAACTGCTTGCTGTATACGTTTGGCATAATTGATACTATCAATGATTTCTTTTTGTTTTTCATCCACTAATTCTTTTTGATGGGTAATTTCTTCGTTTTTTAACTCCACCTCCATCTTTTGATTTTCGATAATGAGGTTTTGTTTTTTAGTAACTTGTAGTCGATTAAAAATAAAAACAGCTACACATATTAATACAAATACACCTCCATACAAGGCATAACGTTGCGTTTTTTCTTGTTTAAACTTCACTTCTGTGATTTTCCTGTTAACTTCTATTTTCAAACTATCAGCAGCAACTTTTTTTTCATATTCATATTGTAGCTCCTTTTGCATTGATGTTTTTTTGTTTTCTGAATTACTTAAACTATCGCTCATCTTTTTATGTAAAACATGCATCGCAAACGCATCTTTATAATTCCCTTGCTTTTCATATATTTTACTTAATAGCGAGCTTGAACTACTAATAAAATCAGGCATACCAATTTCTTGAAAAATTTCAAAACTGTTTTTTGCTTTTTCTAGAGCCTCTTTTGTTTTGCCATTTTTTAAATAGATTTCTGCAATATGCCCTAAAGTAACCGCAATTCCTCTTTTAAAATTAAGTTCTTGTTCTAACAGTAAGTTTTCTTCATGAAATTTCAAAGCTAAGACATCATTGTTTTGCTGATGATATGTTGATGCCAAATTGCTTGTAGATTGGGCTAAATTAAAAAAGTCTTCCATTTCTATTTGAATCTTTCTTGCTTTTTGAAAATACATCAACGCATAAGAATATTTTTTTTGATCTAGATAAATCAATCCTATATTATTATATGAAATAGCGGCAAGTTGTTTATTATTTATCTTCAATAATAAATTAAGCCCTGAATGATAGTACTTTAAAGCTTTTATATAATCTTTTTGAGTAAAAAATATAAATCCAATATTATTTATACAAACTGCCATTCCCTTTTCATCCTTTATCTCCTCTCGAATTTTTAAACTTTGATGAAAAAAATCCATAGCATCAGCAACATCTCCTATATCTTTATATATAGACCCAATATTATTTAAAGCTTTTGCTAATCCAGTTTTATCATTTATTTCTCTACAAATTTCAGCACTTTGTTTATAGCTTGCAATTGCCAATTTTAAATCACCTTGCTCATCTGCTACGTAGCCAACATTATTAATAAACAGAGAACGGTGTTTTTGAAAAAATATTTTTTTAGAGTCTGCGCAGGTTTGCAACTTTGCTTCACACTCCATTCTTAAAGTGTCCCAATAACCAATTCTAAAAATAGCTTCTTCTTCCCCAACCGTTTTTAAAATCTGAATACGTAACGTGTCATTTTTAGTTATTCTAGCTACTCGTTTTAAAGAATCTAAATCTTCTCCGCTAAACACACTAACAGAATATAACAACGCACAAATTATGTATAATAAAACTCTCATCTAAAAAATATTATCGCTAAGCAAAATTAAATATTATCCAAACAACTTAGCAAACACATCTTCCATTTTTGTAACTGCAATTACATCAATTTTAAATTGTTTTATGTCTAAGCCTTTTAGGTTATATGAAGATATATAAATTTTTTCAAACCCTAATTTTTGCGCTTCCGAAATTCTTTGTTCTACTCTATTCACCGGACGGATTTCTCCTGTTAAACCAACCTCAGCAGCAAAACACACGTTTTGTGGAATAGGTAAATCTTCGTTGCTTGAAAGCACCGCACACACTAAAGCTAAATCGATTCCGGGATCTTCTACTTTTAAACCTCCTGCAATATTTATAAAAACATCTTTAGCTCCTAATCTAAATCCGCAACGTTTTTCCAATACAGCTAACAACATCGATAAACGCCTTAAATCAAAACCAGTTGATGAACGTTGTGGCGTGCCATAAGCAGCGCTGCTTACCAACGCTTGTGTTTCAATTAATAACGGACGATTGCCTTCTAGTGTGGCGGCAATAGCCACGCCACTAGTGGCTTCTTGTCGGTTTGTAATTAATATTTCGGAAGGGTTCAATACTTCTTTTAATCCATCTCCATTCATTTCATAAATACCCATTTCGTTAGTACTACCAAAACGATTTTTAGTAGCACGTAATAAACGGTAAATATGATTTCTATCCCCTTCAAATTGTAGAACCGTATCAACCATGTGTTCCAATACTTTTGGCCCAGCTAAATTTCCATCTTTGGTTATATGACCAATCATAAAAACAGGCACATTGGTTTCTTTTGCAAACCGTAAAAACTCTGCTGCACATTCGCGTACCTGACTTACACTACCCGGACTACTTTCTATATAACTGGTGTGAATGGTTTGAATGGAATCAATAATGACTAATTGCGGTTCTACTTTTTCTATTTGAGCAAAAATATTTTGGGTATTAGTTTCCTGAAGAATAAAACAACTCTCGGTGGTCATACCAATTCGCTCGGCACGCATTTTTATTTGCTGCTCGCTTTCTTCACCACTTACATATAATACTTTTAAATTTTTTAAACGCAGTGCTAATTGCAACATCAAGGTTGATTTACCAATGCCGGGTTCGCCACCAAATAAAACTAAACTTCCGGGTACAACACCGCCTCCTAATACACGTGCTAATTCCTGACCCGGAACTGCAATACGCGGATATTCGGCTATGCCAATTTCTTGTAATAAAATAGATTGATTGGACCGATTATTTTCGTTTTTATTAGCAGAAAATAATTGCAAACGGTCGTTTTTGGTTTCTTTATGAACTACTTCTTGCACCAAAGTATTCCATTCGCCACAGCTGTTACATTTGCCTTGCCATTGTGCTGCTTGTGCGCCGCAACTTTGACAGAAATAGGATGTTTTTGTTTTTGCCACTTTATTGAATTTTATACATCAAAATTACAATAAGTTATAGCAGTTGATTGCTATGTTTTGTAGCTATTTGAAAATAACCAATTTAAATCATTTAAACAGATAACTGAATTGGAATTTTTTCGATTTTGATATATTTAATAAGCATCATGATGCCCATCAAGATATTTAGTCCAATATATAAAGTCCCGAAAAACAACAAATTATTTGCAGCATTATCAAAAGTTTTGAATTCATGATATTCAGATAATAAGGCAAAAACCAAATACAGGTTAATCATCACAAAAAGTATTGATATTATTATTCCTGTCGCTTTATGTTTAATTAATAATTGGAATAATAATGCTATAAAAAGTATAATAGCAATTGGATTTAAAAGGACGTTTATATCAATCCAATAAAAAATTACTGAAATCATTACATAAATTTCAGGCATCCAACTCAACCATGACTTTATATTTTTCATCTGCATATTTAAAAAAATGCTTACACCAACTTCAACGTACTTTCTTTTCCAATGTGCTCGTAGTTTTCCACTATCCATTCATCACAAGCTTTATAGCCCAAATCTTTTAAATACATCATGAAATCCCAACTGGTATTTAATTTAGATGATAAATTCAAATCCCCTAATTCGTTATCAGCACTAATATTATGTAAATACACGGGTTTTAATTCGCCGTCCAACGTAATGCCTTTGGCTACTAATTCCTGTTTAAACTGAATTAACTTTAATTCTAATAATAAAGATGAATTAAAACTTAGTTCATTCACTCTATCTCTAATATCTTCTATTTTCCCAGGGACATTCTTTATGTTTTTAGGATTGATTTGAATTAATAAAATATCATCTGTATCTAGCGTATTATCAATCAATGGTTGAATTAAAGGGTTTCCGCTATATCCACCATCCCAATAAAATTCTCCATCAATCTCAACCGCATCGTACATATATGGTAAACAAGCCGACGCTAAAATAGCTTTAGCAGTAATTTCTTCGTGGCCAAAAATACGCGCTTCGCAGGTTTTAACATTAGTAGCACAAACAAATAATTTTGGTGGATTTAATTTATGAAGTTCATCGAAATCAATTACCTCATTCAATATTTTTTCTAATGGGTTATATTGTAATGGATTTAATTGTTTAGGCGTAAAACTCTCTGTACTCATACTAAACAACTTATAAGTTGGTGAAAAATCCATATTACCAGGACTCATCATTTTATCAAACCAACTTGGCTGTAGTGGCGATAACTTTCCAGCTTCTGATATTTTGTGCCAGAATTTAACCAAGGTATGCTTTGCTAAATTTTTCCCGCCTTTTTTAAGTCCATAAACCGTACAAACTCCATTCATGGCTCCTGCACTTGTTCCGCACACACCCTCTATTTCTAATCGTTCATCATCCAGTATTCTATCGATAACCCCCCATGTGTATGCGCCATGAGCTCCGCCGCCTTGCAATGCAAGGTCAATTTTTTTTATTTTTGCCATATATAATTGATAAAGTAAATCCTTTAAGTCAAACTTACATAATTTTTATACGCAAGATTTATGATTAAGTTATAAAAAGTTAAAATGTTTTTGAAATAGTTCTCTTTCATAACTACCGAGTCATAAAATGGAACGCAGATGACACTGATTATTATGATTTAATACGATGGAAAAGAATTGTTGATTTCATATGCCCAAAATCATACATATCATAAACAATCAGCGGCATCAGCGTTCTATAAAAAAGAAACTTAATACTCGATATCTAAATCGAATCTCTTTTTAAATTCGAGAAGAGAAGGGTTTTTTTCAGCCATTAATTTAAATTTATCGGCTGGCTTGTACGCTTTTATTTCGCCAACAATTTCAGAAACTTTAATTTCTAATTGAGCTTGCTTGTTGCTTAAAATTTTTCGCAACTCATCTAACATATCTTGTTTGATGTTTACTAACATTTCTTTTTGCACTTCGTTATTTAGCTCAATTAAAATAGTTTTATCTACTAAGCTAATTTTGCTGGAAGTTAAAGTTGCATATAATTGTTTGTTACCGCTTTTACTTTTTTCTTCAGCAAATTCTTTTACGGCATTTAATGCTCTATCAGAGTTTAATTCAATGTCAATCGTAGCAGCTTCTTCTTGAACTATAGTTGCTTCAACTGCTAAAGCTTGATTACGTTGCGCATTATCCTGCAACATAAATTGAGATTTAATTTTTAATTCATTAAATCCAACAACTGGTTTGGCACTGGTTTGAATGGTTGGCGTGGCTGTAAATTTAGCAACAGGCTGAGCTTGCTCTATTGCTTTTGGTTGAACACTCTGAATTTCAAAACCCGAGTTTAACTCATTTTTTTTTTCCGCATCTTGCGGTGCGGCATTTAAATAACTGATTTGCATCAAAGCCATTTCTACCTGCAATCGTTGATTTTTAGCAGCCTTGTAATGAATATCACATTTATTAATAACCGCTAACGATTTTAATAAAAATGTGGTTGGACATAATTGAGCTTGTTCTGCAAAACGTTTCTTCAACGCTTCGCTAACTTCTAATAGTTGAACCGTATATTGATCTTTACTAACTAATAAATTTCTTAAGTGTTCTCCAAAACCAATAATAAAGTTATGTCCGTCAAATCCTTTCTTTAAAATTTCATCAAAGGTTACCATTACTTCTGGTAATCTTCCATTAATGGCAGCATCTGTTAACTTAAAATAATATTCGTAATCTAAAACATGTAAATTTTCTACAACGGCTTTATACGTTAAATGATTTCCTGTGAAGGTTACCATTTGATCAAAAATAGAACAAGCGTCACGCAAACCACCATCTGCTTTTTGAGAAATAATTTGCAAGGCTTCAGGCTCAAAAGTAATGTGTTCGGTATTGGCAATGTAAGCCAATTGCTCAGTAATATCTTCTGCTTTAATTCTATTAAAACTAAAAACCTGACAACGAGATAAAATGGTTGGAATAATTTTATGTTTCTCAGTTGTTGCTAAAATAAATTTCGCATGTTTTGGTGGCTCTTCTAATGTTTTTAAAAAGGCATTAAAAGCCGCGTTAGATAACATATGAACCTCGTCAATCACATACACTTTGTAATCTCCTAATTGGGGCGCAAACCGAACCTGATCAACTAGGTTTCTAATATCTTCTACAGAGTTATTTGAAGCCGCATCTAGCTCATAAACATTTAAAGACGCGCCTGAATTAAAAGACAAACAGGATTCGCAAGCGTCGCAAGCTTCTCCATCTGCCGTTAAATTAGTGCAATTAATGGTTTTAGCAAAAATACGCGCACAGGTTGTTTTACCTACGCCACGCGGGCCACAGAACAAATACGCTTGCGCTATTTTTCCATTTTTAATAGCTTGTTTTAAAGTATTGGTAATATGGCTTTGTCCAACTACCGTGTTAAAGTGTTGGGGGCGATACTTACGAGCCGATACGATAAAATCATCCATATTATTGAGGTAAATTTACCCTTTATATCCCTATAAAAAAGGTTAAATTATTAACTGTTTGTGAATAAGTATATATATTTGATTAAATCAAAAATCAACCTTCTTTCTTGAAAAATAAGAGTTTCATATTACTTTTACCCATCATTCTTTTGTCTTTTCAGGGATTTACTCAGAGCTTAATTAAAGGAATTATAACTGAGCCAGATAGCCTTACTCCTATGCCTTTTGTATATGTAATCAATGCGTCGAGTGGCCAAGGCCAAATGAGTGATGGTAATGGTAAATTTTCAATTATTGCTAACGACAGAGATTCAATCATTTTTTCGTTTGTAGGTTACATTCGATTAAAAATTGCTGCTTCAAAACTTTATAAAGGATTTAAAGAATGTAAAATAGTGATGATTGAAACCGCCTATAAACTTAATCAGGTAATTGTAAGTGATTTTAAATTAAAACCTTACGAAAAAGATTATATGAAGCGAGTTATTCAGGGCTCAAAAACTTCAGTAGTAAATGCTATGGAAAGTCCTATTTCTGCCTTGTATATGCAGTTTAGCCAAAAAGGAAGAGAACAACGTAAATTAGCGGCTATTTTCGAAGAGATCTTTATACAAGAAGCCGTAGCTAAAAAATTTAATGCCGAAACCTTAAGAAAGTTAACTGGCGACGAAACAATTGATTTTGAGAAATTTAGGAAGTATTGCTATTACTTGAGTAATGATTATATCATCAATCACGATGGATACGATTTATATTACCGCGTGATGGATTGTTATTATAGGTGGAAAGAAGAAAAGAGATAATTAGTGTGCTGCAAAAAATTACGGTTAAATAATTTTTTCGATAGCTTTTGGTAAAAATTCAAATTCCAGTTTTCTAATTTTTGACGCTAAAGATTCAGGTGTATCCTCTTCATTAACCTCGCATTTTGCTTGTAAAATTATTTCGCCTTTATCATACTCTTCATTTACATAATGAATCGTAATTCCACTTTCTGATTCTTTATTTTCTATCACAGCTTTATGAACATGCATGCCGTGCATCCCTTTTCCGCCATACTTTGGTAATAGAGAAGGATGTATATTGATGATTTGATTAGGAAATGTTTTGACGAATGCCTCTGGAATTTTTAATAAAAAACCTGCTAAAACAATAATGTCTATTTTTTCTGTTTGCAAAAATTCAATGATTTGAGCAGTGTATTCATTCAAGGCTGTTTTGCTAATAATTTGCACGTTCTTTTTATACTGCTCTGCTCTTGCAACCACACCAGCCGTATCCGAATTAGTAACTACTAATTTTATTTTAACTCTTTTGTCATTATTAAAGTAGTTAAATAAATTTTCTGCATTAGTACCTTCTCCCGAAGCAAATATGGCTACATTTTTCATTGCTGCGAAAATACAATTTTTATTAAAACAAAAACGCCGTTTGCTAGCTAGCGAACGGCGTTTTATTTATTTTTTTAAACCTTAGTTATCTTTTCTAAGAACTGTGACGTGTCCTACATAAGAATGGTTGTTTCCTAAAACATCTCTTACCATCATTTTATAGGTATACACTCCTTGTTCAGCTAATTTAGAACCACCTTTTACCGTTCCGTCCCAACCTTTTCTAAAGCTATTGCTTGTAAAAATATTTTCTCCCCATCTATCAAAAATATCTAAACGGTAATTCTCTTCATCAATGCCTACTCCCATTGGCTGAAACATGTCGTTTAATCCATTTCCATCAGGCGTAAATGTATTTGGGATATATAATGCAAAGTCAGGTAAAATATCCACAACTGCTTTCGCTGTATCTTTACAACCATATACTGACGTGGCTATTAAGTGAACATTATATGCTCCTACTACATTATAATAATGACTTGGATTTGTAATGATAGAGTTGTTTTGATTACTTCCGCTCGCATTAATATCTCCAAAATCCCAGAAATAACTTACAGCACCTTGAGATGTGTTTATAAAATTAATATTGGGATCAAGGATACTAGTAGACTGAGGGTCTGGATAGAATGAAGCAATTGGCTGTTTATGAATAATGATATAATTTGTTTTAATTGTTGAACTAAAACAACCTGTTACTGTGTTAGTAATTGTTACACTTACGTCTAACGAATCAGCATCAGTATAAGTATAAGATACGGGATTTGTGGTTCCCATCACATCTTTACTATCATTTATCCACTCATAGGCATAATCACCTAATGAACCAGGAGTAGCTGTAAAGCTTATAGTAGCTGGTGCGCAGGCAACCGTTGTACTAGCAACAAAATCAACTGTTGGTGTTGGATTTGTAATCACTGTAAATATTGCAACAGCTGGATTTGGACAACCATCATTAACCGTTACGGTGTAATTAACAGATGTAGACGTACTAGGGGCGCTGCCAACAACCGAAATTGTATTTGTTGTTAATGCTGTTGGATTCCACGCGTATGTGTACGGCCCTCCATCTCCTGGACTAGTAATTGTTGGAGATAAGAATGCGCCATAAGTATTACAAATAGGATTAACCGTACTAGCTGCAATAGCTAAGGATGGTGTTACTGCAATATTTATAGTTTGAGCATTTGGAGAGCATCCATTTGCATCACTTACAGTAACAACAAATGCTGATGAAGTTGTTAAAGTTACAGTATGTGGTCCGCCACCAGTAAATGGTGTTGGCGTCCAAGTATAACTATACGGAGGAGTTCCGCCATTTCCAAATGCAGCAATTTGCGTAGATTGTCCGAAACAAATTGTGGTACTAGATGTAGGCACAAGCGTTAAAATTGATGTTGGCGATACAATTACTGGCATTGAAGTAGAACAACCATAACTATCTGTTAATGTTGCGGTGTAAGCGCCTGATGCAACGCCGCCTGCCACACTTTGAGTTAATGCAGAGGATGTGGTTGTTTGATTAATTGGATTAGACCACGAAACTGTATAAGGAGCTGTTCCTGATGCATAATTTACTACTATAGTTCCATCTGAATATCCAAAACATTTTGGTTTGGTGGTTACAAAACCTGTGATTGAAGGAACAGGAGGATTTGCTACAGTTACTGTTTGGGTTAATAAACATCCTTTAGCATCTATAATATTTGCTGTCCATGTTCCTGGAGCCATATTTGAAGGTGTTAAACCTGTGTAGGCTGGTGCTGTATTCCAGTTAACAGTATAGCTTGGCGTACCTCCACCTACAGTAATTGTAGCCGAACCATTTGAATTACCACAAGTAGCCGGTAATGAGTTAGCACTTGATGTTAAAATTGACGGCTCCGTAATATTAAAGTTAGATGTGATTGAACAGTTATTTACATCTGTTACCACAACTGTATAACCTCCCATAGGGATGCCACTTGCTAAACTACTGTTACCTGGTTGGGTTGGTGTCCAAGAATAACTATAACCTGGTGTCCCTCCTTGAACAGTAGTAGATATTTGCCCGTTACTTCCGCCAAAACATGAAATATTAGTAGTGCTAGAAGTTGCTAACACTAAGGCTTGTGGTTGGGCAATCACAACCGAAGAAGAAGCCACACAACCATTTACATCGATAATGTTTCCTGTATAAGTGTTGGCGGTTACATTTGTTAAAACTGAATTGGTTTGTGCTGATGGCGACCAAGAGTAAGTATATGGTCCCGTTCCACCGTTCACCAAAATAGTTGCTCCTCCATCACTTAAGCCAAAACAGCTAACGTTTGTAAAGCTGCTTATGGCACTTACAAATGTTGCTGGTTGCGAAATATTTACCGAAGCTGTTCCTACGCATCCTGCAGCATCTGTTACTGTAATATTATGAAGACCTGCTCCAAAGTCAGACGTTAAGGTTGTTGTATTAGCTGATGCCTGAGTTCCAGACCATGAAATCGTATAGTTTGGAACACCTCCTGAAATAGTAGCTGAAGCGCCACCATTTAGCTGACCAAAACAAGTTACGTTAGTTTGACTTGTTACTGCTACAGTTGGCCCTGAAATATCATTTACTAAGCCACTAGCGTTAGCTGTACATCCATTTGCATCTGTTACAACAAAGTTATAAGCTCCTGCCGGAATATTATTGTTGCATAAGGTTGTTGGCGTTCCAGGTCCACTCCATAGATAAGATAAGGTTCCTGTTCCCCCAGCTACTAATGCACAAGCATTTCCGTTGTTTTGACCACAGTTGGAATTTGTTGCCGAAACTGCTGCTGTTAATAATGCTGGTTGTGCTAATGTAAAGGTTAAACTTGTCGCGCATATACTATTATAGGTAATCGTTACTGTTTGATTCCCAGCACCTAATGTATTAACTGAGTTTCCACCTTGTAATAATGGCTGCCATAAGAATGTTGGAATACCAGCTCCTCCACTAGTAGCAACAATTCCTGTTCCATCATTAATCCCATTACATAAAGGATCTGTGGTTGTTAATGTTGTTCCTAAAGGTGCTGGTTGAATGATAGTTGTATTTGTAGTTACTGTACAACCTTGTCCATCCGTTACCGTTACAGAATAAGTTCCTGCCGGCAAGTTATTGGCGTTTGAACTGTTTCCGTTTGCTGATGCTGCACCGGTCCAAGAGTAGGTGTAAGGTGTTGTTCCTCCGCCTGCAGATACAACTGCAAAACCGTTAGTGCCTCCATTACAAGTTACACTTCCTGTTGAAGAAATATTTGCGGTTAATAAAGTTGGCTCTGTTATAATAACCTGAGCTACTGCTGTACAGGTATTTTGGTCAGTAGCTGTCATGGTATAAGTACCTGCACATAAATTGGTTGCTGTTTGAGCATTAATTGGACTTGGTCCTCCAACCCATGCGTAACTCACTACGCCGATGTTATTTGTAGTCGTTGCCATGGCTATACCATTACATGCTCCAAAACATGACACGTTTGTTGATGTTATGCTTGCTGCCATTGCTGGCGGATTGTTTAAAGCCATACTTGATGTTAATACACAGCCATTTCCGTCTGTTACAGTTAATCCGTAATTACCTGCTGGTATTGGATTGGTTGTTGCTGCATTACCCGCTATTCCAGACCAAGTGTAAGTATAACCAGGCGTTCCTCCTAATGCTGCTGCAATACCAAAACCATTTGATGCTCCAAAACATTTTGGATCTGTAGGTAATATCGTAACCGATAATACTGTTGGCTGAGTAATATTAACACTCATAGAAGCCACACATCCTGCCTGATCTGTTGCTGATACTGTATAAATCTGAGCACATAAATTTGTTCCTATTGAGCTCACGTTTCCATTACTCCACGAATAAATATAAGGGCTTACTCCGCCTGTTACAGCTGTTGTTACAACTCCATCACATAATCCAAAACAACTCACATTTGTTTGACTCGCAATACTAATTGCTGGGCCTGCAATGTTTGGAATAGTAACTGCTAAAGTTTGTAAACAGTTGTTTGCATCTGTTACATTAATAGTATAAGTGTTTGCTGATACTCCTGTTTGAACTGCTGTAGTTGATCCCGCACTCCATGAATAAGTATAGGCTCCTGGAGCTCCACCTGTTGCTGTTACTGTTGCCGAACCATTTGGTTGGTTACAGTTAGCTGATGTTACTGTTGATGTTAAGGCTATTGCCGTTGGTTCTGTTACTGTAATACTTTGTGTAATTGAACAGCCATTAGCGTCTGTTACCGTACATGGATAATTACCGACAACAACATTTGGTACGGTTGCTAAGGTACTTGCCAAGCTTGTCCATAAGTAAGTGTAAGGCCCTGTACCACCTGTTCCTGCCGCCGTTACTGTTCCTGTGGCCGTGCTAAAACATTTTACGTTATTAGAGTTCATTATAACGGTTAATATGGTTGGTTGCGTTATTGTTGCAACCGCTGTAGATTTACATCCAAAGAAATCTGTAATAGTTGCTGTATAGGTTCCTGGGCTTAAACTTGTTGCTGTTGCATTTGTTTGTACACCTGGTGTCCATGAATACGTAAATGGTGATGAACCTCCTATTGGACTAACTGTTAAAGCTCCATCATTAGCTCCATTACAAGTAATATTTGAAATTGTTGTAATCGATGCGGTGCCTCCTGGTGTTAATCCTACTGCTGCTGGGCTTGTAATTACACAGCCGTTAGCGTCTGTTGCTGTTACTGTATATGATCCTGCAATAACTCCATTTAATGATGAGCCTGCTCCGCCTGCTGACCAAGTATAAGTATAAATTGGCGTTCCTCCTGAAACAGTTGTTGTAACTACTCCGTTAGCTGCTGTACAGTTCGCATTTTGTGTTGCTATCTGAATTGCTAAAGCTGGCGGTTCTGTTACTTGCACTGTTTGTGTAGTTGAACAGTTGTTGGCATCTTTTATTGTAACAATATAACTTCCTGCACTTACCGCTGTATATGAAGATGCTGTTTGTGGAGAGCCTCCATTTAAACTATAAGAGTAGGCTGGTGTTCCACCCGCCCCTGTCATATTAATTGTACCTGTTGCTGCTCCAAAACATAATGCCGGAACTGAAGTTAAGCTTAAGCTTACCTGTGTTGGCTGTGTGATAGTTACTGTATTGTTTACTGTACAGCCTGCCACATCTTTTGTAATAAAAGTATACGTTCCTGCCGCTAAGCCTGTAAATGTTCCTGTTGTTGATTGGAATGGACTTGTTAAAGTGTAGGTATAGGGTCCGCCACTTCCACCTGAACCAGATGCTGTAAAACCTCCGTTAGATCCTCCAAAACAACTTGTATTAGTTGTACTTATAATGCTCGACGCTGGCATACCATTGTTCAATACATTATATGTAGTTGTTAGTGTACACGAGTTGGCATCCTGTATAGTTAAGGTATGAGTTCCTGCTAATAAGCCTGTTGTAGTAGTTCCAACAACAAAAGCTCCACCGTCAAATGAATATTGATAAGCGGCCGCTCCACCTGTTACTCCTGTAACGGTTGCTGTTCCGTTGGCACTTCCGCAACTTGCGTTACTTGTTATTACTGTAGCTGTTGTTGGGCCAGCTGTTGTACCTATCACAAATGTTGTATTAAATGTACATAGATTAGCATCGCTTACTAAAACAGTATGAGTTCCTGCTCCTAAACCAGCAGTTAAACTTCCTGTCCCAACGCCATCTACACTATATGTATAGGCTGCTGTTCCTCCTGTTACTCCTGTAACATTATATGTTCCGTTTAATAATCCGCAACCAGCTAATGTTGTTGTACCTGTAATAGCTGTTGGGCCAGGTATATTTGCAATATTTACTGTTCTTGTTAAAACACATCCTTTAAAGTCTGTTACATTCAATGTATAAACGCCTGCTGAGGCTCCACTTAATATTGGCGTAATTCCACTATTACTCCAACTGTATGTATATGCTGGTGTTCCACCTGCTACTGTTACAGTTCCTGAACCATTTGCATTACCACATGTTGCTGGCGTTAAGGTTGATGTTAATGTTAATGAAGTTGGCTGTGTTACACTTACTCCTTGGGTAATAAAACAACCGTTAGCGTCTGTTTGAGTTACTGAGTATGTTCCTGCCGCTGCGTTAGTTACTGTTGCATTGGTGTTAGAGCCTAAAGCTGGCCATAAATATGTATATGGGCTAACGCCTCCCGAACCCGATGCGGAAACTGTTCCTGTTGAAGAACCGAAACAACTAGCTGGTAAAGATGTTGTAGTTAAAGTTAATGCTGTTGGTTGAGTTAGGGTTACAGAAGCAGTAGCAGTACAACCTGAGAAATCTCTAACAGTCATGTTATAAGTTCCTGCTGGCAGACCAGTAAAGTTACCTGTTGTATTTGTTAATGTGGGAGCTGTTAATGTGTATGTAAATGGCGCTGTTCCTCCAGAAGGTGTTACAGTAACACTTCCTGTTGAAGCGCCGTTGCATAATACATTTAATGAACTTGTTACTGATGCTGTTGGTCCACTATTATTAAACTCAGTGTAGGTAATAGCTAATGTACATGAGTTAACATCTCTAATTATAACTGAATGCGTTCCTGATGCTAAACCAGAAGTTGTTGTTCCTGCTCCAAAAGCTCCACCATCAAATGAATATTGATACGGTGCTACTCCGCCTGTTACTCCTGTGATTGTGGCTGTACCGTTTGCGCTTCCACAACTTGCATTAGTTGTAACAACGGTTGCGCTTGTTGGACCATTAGCCGTGTTAATATTAAACGTTGTGCTAAATGTACATCCATTAGCATCTCTTACTAAAATTGTATGAGTTCCAGCTGCTAGACCTGTTGTTAAACTTGGTGTTCCAACTCCATCTACACTATATGTGTAAGCGGCTGTTCCGCCTGTTACTCCAGTTACATTATGAGTTCCATTTAATAACCCGCAACCCGCTAAAGTTGTTGTTCCTGTTATGGCTGTTGGACCTGCGATATTGTTTACGGATACTGTATTTGTAATAATACAACCATTTAAATCTTGTGCTGTGATTGTATAAGTTCCTGCTGATGCTCCACTTAATACTGCTGTAGTGCCTCCGTTACTCCAGTTATATGTATATCCTGGCGTTCCTCCTGCTATGGTTACTGTTCCTGATCCATTAGCATTACCACAAGTGGCGGGTGTTAATGTAGACGTTAGTGTTAATGCTGTTGGTTGTGTTACCGTTATCGTTCTTGTTATCGGACAGTTATTTGCATCCCTGATGGTTACTGTATAAGTACCTGCTGCTGCTCCGCCAGTTGTTGATGACGTACTAGAGCCTAAAGCTGGCCATAAATAAGTGTAAGGTGCAACTCCGCCAGCTCCGCCAGCAGTTACTATACCTGTTGAGTTGCCAAAGCAATTTACAGGTGTCATTGATACTGTTCCTGTTACTGCTGTTGGTTGTGTAATTGTTGCTGATACAGTTGCTGTACATCCCGAATTATCTCTAACTGTAATGTTATATGCTCCCGCTGTTAATCCTGTAAAGTTACCCGTTGTACTAGTTTGAGTTGGCGCTGTTAATGTATAACTAAAGGGTGCAATACCTCCTGCCGGAGTTACTGTTAAGCTTCCTGTAGCCGCACCGTTACATAATACGTTTAATGTACTTGTTACTGCTACAGTTGGCGCAGCGTTATTAGCCACATTATAAGTAGCTGTGATTGTACATGAATTGACATCACGCACAATTACTGTATGCGTTCCGCCTGCTAAGCCTGATGTTGTTGTTCCTGCACCAAATGCTCCGCCATCAAACGAGTATTGGTATGCTGGCGTTCCGCCTGTTACTCCTGTAACTGTTGATGTTCCGTTGGCTGTACCGCAACTTGCATTAGTAGTTGTTACAGTAAAACTTGATGGACCATTTGCTGTACCAATAATAAAGGTTGTACTGAATGTACATCCGTTAACATCTCTTACAGTTACTGTGTGAGAACCAGCCGCTAATCCGCTATAGGTTGTTGTTCCGGAGAATGCTCCGCCATCTAAACTATATGTATAAGCTGCTGTGCCGCCTGTTACTCCTGTTACGTTATAGGTTCCATTATTTGTATTACAACTGGCTTGGGTTGTTGTTCCTGCAATGGCCGTTGGTCCAGGGATATTTACAATTGTAACCGTTTTGGTAAACAAACAACCATTAACATCTCTTACTGTAACAGAATATGTTCCTGGAGCTAATCCGGTTGTTGGTGAAGTTGCAGAAAATGCGCCCCCGTTAATAGCATATGTATATGGCGATGTTCCGCCTGTTGGTGTCCCAAAAGTGAAACTACCATTATTTAATCCGCAAGTTGCATTTGTGAATGTAGTTGTTATTGCAGTTGGGCCAGGCGTCATGGTTAATGTTGCCGATACGGTAAACGTACAACCAAAATTATTTGTTAATGTTATCACTGGTGTCCCAGCACCCAACCCTGTAACCGTTTGCCCTGAAATTGAACCTAAACTACTCGCAAAACTAGATATCGTTTGTCCTCCACTGGACGTATTATTAATGACAATTATTCCATTAGAGTTGCCACATGTGGGATTGGTAAAACTTAAGGTGGCGGCTGGATTTGGCCTGATTGTTACTGTTACAACAGACACAGCGGGAGGACAACCACCTGAAGCCGGTACAGTGTATGAATAATTGTAAGTACCCGCTACATATAAAGATGGATTAAAAGTTCCTAAATTTCCACCTGTTAACGCTGGTGCTGGGCCCGACCAAGTACCTGTTGTTGAAACTCCAGTACCTAATAAACCAAATAAATTTGTGCTTGCAGCAGAACTACAAACAGCTAATGTATTACTTACACCAGCATATGGGCCAGGATTAACTGTAATACATCTTTGTGTAGTATATGAGCAACCAAAATTATCTACTGCTGTTAAGGTGTAACATTTTGTTCCAGTAGATGTTGGTGTAACAACTGCGTTGTTACCACTTTGTGTTAGAGCTGCCGGACCTGTCCAAGTTTGAGAAACGATAGTAGGCGTAAATGATTGAGAAGCAGGAACAGCTGCATTAAAATTTATGTCCCAGTTAAAAATATAACCATTATCTGCTCCTAAATTATCTGTTACTTTAATACACCAATTGCCATTTAAAGGGCAGCCTACTAAGCCTGCAAAACTTGATTGAGGGGCATAATTACCTGACTGAATCGAGGCGCTTGCTGGTGTACCTGAAACAACAGTAGGCCCATTAACTAATTGAGTTGCGCTAGCCATGGTAAAGCAATAATTTGAACCAACGCCTGGCCCTACTGCGGGATCATCTAATGGGGCACCTAAATAAGTTCCACCTCCGCCCTGAGCATAAGTTTTTAAAGCGACAATTGTTCCGTTTGGACACACAATTTCAATTTGTAAATCTCCCAAATAGGAGTGTTCGAGCGACGCACAAATATTATTAATATCAGCGGCAGATGTCACAGTTTGACCTGACGTATAACAATCTACCGTAATACATGAGTTATAAGATACTCCAGAACCATCTGGTAAAAATGTTGTGCCAGCTACCGGTGGAGTACAGTTTGCTACAAATGGAGTTGGTGTAACTGAACCAATTAAAGTAGCACTTTGTCCTAAACATATTGATGTTGTGCTAGTAGTGGTTGCCGTAAAAGAAGGAGTTGTAGACACGTGCACAACCTGATTTATTTTATTTTGATTGGTGCAACCTCCAACAGTAGTAGTTAAATTTACGATATATACTCCCGGAGCTGTGTAAGTAGTAGAAGCTGAAGCTCCAGCACCTGTTTGTCCGTTATCAAAATTCCAACTATAGGTAGCGCCTGCCCCGCTTCCAGAAAACGTAGCACTTCCATTAAAGGTAACCGATTGACCTTGGCAAACCCTTATTATACTACCTGCGCCAGGAGCAGGAGTAGAACTGTTAAAAACTGAATTTATTACTTGACAGGGTGTTACGCAGGTGATGGCCGCAACCCAGCCTGCATATTGTATAGATCCATCAGACTTCCAAACAAACGTTATACAACCAGATGTATTTGTTGCTGTTGCTTGAACAATACCTGGCCCAACGTTACCGGTGTAAGAACCTAAAGTAGGAGAGCCTGTATTTGGACCATTATAAATTGTCAACAATTCTAAACCACTTCCTTCTGTAGCAAAAGTGGTAAAATTAAAATTCAATTTATCGCCAGGATTGGACGGGCAAAATGTTTTAGTATATGTTTCATTAGCTAAATAAACCCCAGCATTTCCGCCAGAATCATAAAATGTTCCTCCGCATGTTGTAACGGAAGTGTTGCTCATGTTATAGTTTTGAGCTACAGCAGATAGCCCAAAAATAAAAAGAATTATTGTAAATATGTGTTTCATGCTAGTGGCTTATTTTGTAATTTGTGGTTGAATAATAATTAAATAATCAGTATTATCGATACGGTAAATTTCCGTGTTCTTTGAGGAAAATTTCAAATCATACTTCAGAGCATTAAATGTATTTGGATCGCATGTAACGTCTCTTGTTAAAGAACTATTATACTTATTAAATAATGCGACAGTAGATAATTTAGTGTATTTATCACTTCCTTCTACCAAAGGAGATTCAATAACTTTTATTCTATTTTCAATTAAATTAGTTAAAAATGCTGAGCGTTCAGCATCATTAATTACTAATGCCTGGGTCTGGTTGCCGTAAACTTCTTGAATTTTTGAGTTTACTTGTTGGGCATTTAAATTGCTAATATTTGCAAAAACAATTAGCAAAAATGTTAAAAATGAATAAAAAAGATTTTTCATGTAAATTTCAGTGTTTAGTATGTCATAAATGTAATTTAATTGTTAAAAATTGTACAATTATTCAATAACTGAATAGGCACTTTCACTCGTTCAAAAAACAAAAAATCTACAATTTTTAGAATATGAATGTATTTTTAATAATCGTAAAGGCTGCTTTATTGATATGAAAAAGCCTCACTATAATAATTATAGTGAGGCTTTTTAAATTAAATAAATATTATTGATTTTGCCTGATAACTGTTACATGTCCTATCTTAGGATGCTTATTACCTTGAATATCCTTAACCATCATTTTGTATGTATATACTCCTTGAGGCGCCGTTTTAGATCCGCCTTTTACGGTTCCATCCCATCCCTTTCTGAAATTATTACTTGTAAAGATGTTCTCCCCCCATCTATCAAAAATATCCATACGATAATCTTCTTCATCAATTCCTACACCCATTGGTTGGAACATATCATTTATGCCATTTCCATCAGGAGTAAATGTATTAGGAACATAAAGTGCAAAATCAGGTGTAATTTCAACTAATAATGAAGCTATGTCCTTACAACCACGGTCTGAGATAGCCATTAAATTAACCACATACTCTCCAACGTAACCGTATACATGACTTGGATTCATTACTGAAGAAGTGTTTGAAGTTCCTTGCGCTGCTGGATCTCCAAAATCCCAATAGTAACTAGTAGCTCCTTGTGATGTATTAATAAAATTAATATTTGGATCTAGTATAGATGCTTTAGGTGGATCGGCATAAAAAGATGCAATTGGAGAAGGATATACGTATATGTAATCTTTTTCTTGTTTCTCGGCTACGCATCCTGTTAACGGATTTGTTACGATTAATGTTACCTGATGAAACCCTGTATCAGATAATGTAACTACTACTGGATTTCCAGTTAAACTAAATTCAACCCAATTAAATACATCACTCGCACCATCAGAAACAGCGGTTAAGGTTGTAGTTAAAGGCGCACAACCAATATTTGGCGAACCAAAATCAATTACCGGCAACGGATTAACAAAAACTGTAAATACCGCTGATGCACTTGGAATAGTACAGCCATCATCAATAGTAACAGTGTATTGATTGGGTGATGGTAATTGAGCTGTTACTAAAACACTAGATGTGGTTGCAGCAGTTGCCGTTACTCCATTGCTCCATGCAAAGTTATAAGGACCACCATTTCCAATACCTGTAATAGTTGGCACTAACGTTGCCGTTTTGCCCTCACATCGTGTAACCGAATAGCCCGTCACGGCCAATTGAGGTGTTACTGCTACAGTAATTACTTTTATAGGGGTTGAACAACCATTTGCATCAGTAACAAAAACGTTATAAGAAGTTGTTGTTGAAGGGTTAACCGTAATTGGTCCACCACCCGTAATAGTATTTGGTGTCCAAGTATAAGTATAGCCTGGAGTACCGCCAGTTCCTGTAGCACTTATCTGTGCATTTTGTCCATAACAAATTGTCACATTAGCACTAGGGATTATTACCAAAGGATTTGGTGCAATAACATTAACCGGTTGAGTAGTCGCGCATCCATAAAAATCGCTTACAGTTACATTATATGCACCTGCAGCAATACCGCTCACACTTTGAGTTAACAAGGCGGTAGTAACGGTTTGTGAAATTGGCGCAGACCAATTAACTGTATATGGAGAAGTGCCCGAACCATAATTAACTGTTATTGTTCCATTGGAAAGGCCAAAACATGTTGGAGGATTTACTACAGAACCTGTAATGACTGGTAAAGGCGGCGCAACAACACCAACTGTTTGGGTTAACGAACATCCTTTAGAGTCGATTATAGTTGCAATCCAATTAGTTCCTCCAGACATATTAGTTGCAATTGGTCCTGATTGAGTTGGGCCGGTATTCCAAGTAATATTATAAATTGGAGTTCCACCTCCTACAGTTACAGTAGCCGAACCGTTAGGCTGCCCACAGGTTGCAGGAAGTGATGTATAAGTTGAGGTTAATACAGATGGTTCAATGATGGTAAAGTTTGCACTCACCGAACAATTATTTCCATCCATTACAATTAAGGAATAACCCCCCGCTGATAAATTATTAATCAATGCATTTGGTGGCCCAACTGGCGTCCAAGAATAGATATATACCGGAGTTGTACCACCTTGAATAGTTGTAGAAATCTGTCCATTACTACCTCCAAAACACGACACATTTGTTTGACTTGAAGCAGCAATTACTAAAGCTTGTGGCTGAGAAATAACGACAGATTTAGAAGTTGTGCAACCGTTAGCATCAGTTACATTACAAGTGTAGGTATTAGCCCCAACACCAACCATTAATGAAGATGTTTGCGCACTTGGCGTCCATATATAAGTGTAGTTAGGCACTCCACCATTTACTAGCATACTTGCCGCTCCGTTTGTTTGCCCAAAACAAGCCACATTTGTGGGAGTTCCAATAGCACTTACCAGCTGTGTTGGTTCTGTTATTTGAACAGAGGCTGTTCCAATACAACCTGCTGCATCAGTTACCGTTATATTTTTAATTCCAACATTAAATCCGGTTAAAACATTTTGTGTATTAAAAGGTGGCGAACCAGACCATGAATATGTATAAGGAGATACGCCGCCTGTAATAGTTGTAGTTGCCGCTCCATTTGTACCACCAAAACAGCTTATGTTTGTTTGACTGGTAATAGAAACTACTGGGCCAGCAATATCATTTACTAATCCACTAGAAATTGCAACGCAACCATTTGCATCTGTAACCGAAAATGAGCATGCCCCTGCCGTAACATTATTATTACAAAGCGTTGTTATTCCATTACACCATAAATATGAATATGGAGATGTGCCTCCTCCAACTACTGTACACATTTTTCCATTTGCTTGACCACAGTTTGAATTTGTAGCCGTGGTTACAGCTGTTAAAGGTGCTGGCTCAGTTAATGTAAATGTAATCACATTAACACAAGAACCATTTGATGTAACAATAACAGATTGAGCACCTGCGCACAAATTATTTACAGAATTTCCAGCTTGTAAGCCTGGCATCCAGGAGAATGTTGGAACACCAACTCCTCCGCTAAATGCCACATTTCCTGTTCCGTCGCAAGCGGCGTTACATTTTACATTAGTAGTTGTTAATGTTGTTGTAAATGCTGCTGGCTCTATAATTGTAGCTGTTGCAGATGCAATACATCCATTGCCATCTGCTACGGTTGCTACATAAGACCCTGCTGTTAATGAACTTGCCGTTGCTGCATGTATAGTTCCATTTGGAGTCCATGTATAAGAAAATGGCCCCGTTCCACCGCCTGGTGTTACTACTGCAAACCCATTATTACCTCCAAAACATGTAACACTTCCTGTTGAAGAAATATTTGCCGTTACTTGTGTTGGTTGTGTAATACTTACTTGCGAACTTGCTGTACAAGAATTTTGATCTGTTGCTAATACGGTATAATTAGCCGCACAAGCACTCGTTAAAGTTTGAGATGATACAGGGCTTGCTCCTCCCGTCCAAACATAACTTACAGGACCTACATTATTAGTAACGGTTGCTATTGCTATGCCATTGCAGACATTAAAGCAGGTTACATTTGTATAAGTTAAACTTGCCGCCATTGCTGGAGGATTTGTTAAAGTCATACTAGAAGTAACAACGCATCCATTTGCATCAGATACATTTAATCCATAACTACCGGCACTTAAACCTGTAATATTTGTTCCAACAAAACCATTTGACCAAGTATATGTATAGGTCGGAGTACCGCCTATAGCTGCTGCTAATGCTGATCCATTACTCGCACCAAAACATTTAGGGTTTATTGGAGAAATTGTAACTGTTAATGCTGTTGGTTGAGTTATATTAACACTTGTTGATGTTACACAGCCAGCATTATCTGTTGCTGATACAGTGTAAAGTCCAGCACATAAATTTGTTCCTGATGATGTAACTTGTCCATTACTCCACGAATATATGTAAGGTGTTACTCCTCCCGAAACAGATGTTGTGGCAACGCCATTACACAATCCAAAACAAGTAACATTCGTTTGACTTGTTACACTGATAGATGGTCCTGCAATATTAGGGATAGTAACTGCTAAAGTTTGAAGGCAGTTATTTGCATCTTTTACTTGAACAGTATAGGTATTTGCAACAACATTAGATTGAACAGTTGTTGTAGAACCTGTTGTGCTCCAAGTTTGAGTATAAACAGGTGTTCCTCCAGATATGGTAATTGAAGCTGACCCGTTTGCTTGTCCGCAATTTGCTGATGTTACGCTAGAAGTCAATGTAATTGAAGTTGGTTGAGTTACAGAAATAGAAGCTGTTATACTACAATTATTAGCATCAGTTATTGTACAAGTATATGGGCCCATTGGAACATTTGGTACAGTTGCTAATGTACTTCCTAAAGCTGGCCATAAATACGTATATCCTCCTGCACCACCTGTACCTGCAGCTGAAACAGTTCCAGTAGATGTTCCAAAACACTTTACGTTGTTGGAATTCATGATTGCAGTTAATACTGTTGGTTGCGTAATAGTTCCAATTGCTGTAGATTTACAGCCATAAAAATCTGTAATCGTACAAGAATAAGTTCCTGGACATAAATTAGTTGCAATTGCATTTGTTTGAACTCCTGGAGTCCAAGAATATGTAAATGGTCCTGTTCCTCCTGTCATTCCAGCAGTCATGCTACCATTACATAATCCATTACAGGTAATGTTTGTAGAGCCTGTAATAGAAGCTATTCCTCCTGGGATCACTCCAATAGTTAGTGGACTAGAAATAATACATCCATTAGCGTCTGTTGCTGTTACTGTGTAATTTCCAGCTGCTACGCTATTTGAGGTGGCTGCCGCACCTCCTGATGGAGTCCAAGTATAGGTAATAAATCCTGTTCCTCCTGTTACTGTTGATGATCCTACTCCGTTTGCTGCTGTACAATTGGCACTTTGTGTTGATACACTAATTGCTAATGCTGGCGGTTGAGTTACAATTACTGTTTGTGTAGCTGTACATCCATTAGCATCTTTAATACCCATTAAATAGGTGCCAGCTGATTGATTGACAAATGTGCTTGAAACTTGATAAGCTCCTCCATTTAAATTATAAGAATATGTTGGTGTTCCTCCTGATCCTACAACGTTTATTGTTCCTGTTGCTGTTCCAAAACATTTAACTGGTACTGATGTTGGAGTAATAACCACTTGTGTTGGTTGTGTAATAGTAACGGTGGTTGTTGCGATACAACCCGCAGCATCTTTTACAGATATGTTATATGAACCAGCCGGTAAACCTGTAAACGCTCCTGTGCCTGCAGTTGGCCCAAATACTTGGGTTGGAGCTGTTAATGTATATGTAAATGGTGCGCCGGCGCCACCTGTTGGAACGGCTACTGTACATGATCCATTTGACAATCCAAAACAGGTTACGTTTGAAAAACTTGCAATCGATGTTGTTGGACTTCCTAAACTGACTACTGTATATAGAACTGATAAAGTACACGTATTCGCATCTTTAATAATAACCGTATGGTTGCCTGCTGCTAATCCTGTTGTAGTTGCAGAAGCTGTAAATCCTCCTCCGTCATAAGAGTAACTATATGTTGGCACACCACCAACGATAGCAGATACTGTTGCTGTTGCATTTGCAGTACCACAACTTGCAGTAGATGCATTAACAGTCGCAGAAGTAATTCCAGCTATAACACCAACATTAAAGGTTGTTGTAAAAACACACCCATTTAAATCTCTTACGGTTATTGTATGTGTTCCACTTGTTAAACCAGAATATGTAGTAGCTCCAGAAAAAGCACCGCCATCTAAACTATATGTATATGCAGCTGTGCCACCTGTTACACCAGTAACGGTATAAGATCCAGTAGCTCCTGCACAACTAGCTGGCGATGGAGTGCCTGCAATTGCAGTTGGTCCTGCTAAATTAACAATACTTGTTGTTCTTGTAAACACACAGCCGTTTGCATCTTGAATAGTAACTGAATAGGTTCCTGGTGCCAATCCTGTTGTTGGGGAAGTTGCGGAAAATGCTCCACCATTTATAGCGTAACTATAAATAGGCGTTCCGCCAGTTGGCGTTCCAAATGTAAAACTACCATTATTATTTCCGCATGTTGCATTAGTTGGCGTTACCACAATGTTAGTTGGGCCAGGAGTCATTGTCAACGTCGCCGAAACCGTAAATGTACAACCAACCGTATTACTTAAAGTAATAACGGCCGTACCTGCTCCTAAACCTGTTACTGTTTGTCCTGAAATAGATCCTAAGCTACTAGCAAAACTTGATATCGTCTGTGCACAACATGACGTGTTATTAATTAACACAATTCCATTATTATTTCCACAAGTTGGATTTGTAGCTGTTAATGTCGCTAAAGGATTTGGGTTAATTGTCACAACATTTGTTGTTGTATTAATACAAACTCCATTTACTACAGTTTGTGTAACCGTGTATGAACCTGGCGCAGTAAAACTAACCGGACCGTAAGTACCAACTGTGTTAGTAGGCGAAGCTGCTGGTGCGCCAGCTGCTGGTGAAAATGTATAAGCATGAGTAATGCCCGCTCCCGATGAACCTGTATTTGAAAATGTAAATGAGTTACCATTTAAGCATTGAGTTCCTGCACCTGTAAAGGTTGATGTTACAGTGCCTGTAGATGCGATAGTTGTAGTTCTTGTAATAGTGCAACCTTTACTATCAGACATGGTTAATGTGTAAACGCCTGCAGTGGTTAGTCCTGTAGGATTTTGAGTATTAGATGAAAATGCACCTGGTCCTGACCAAGTATATGTATATGCCGGAGTTCCTCCAGATGCTGCTGTTGTTATAGAACCTGCTGATGCGCAGGTAGAATTTACCGGAGTAAGAGTTGCGGCCAAAACAGTTGGCTGCGTTACTAGTACTGTATTTGTAATAGCACATAAATTTTTATCAATAATTTGCACCGTATAAACACCTGCTGCTAATGGAGAAATAGTGTTTGCTCCAGCAACACCTGTAGAAGACGAAGTATAAGCGGCAGGTCCAGACCAGTTATACGTATATGGACCTTGAGTGCCAATTGGAGTGGCCGTTGCTGAACCGGTAGGAACACCATTGCAGTTAAGAGGTAGAGATGACATAGTTGGAGGACAACACGCACCTATTGCATTAAAGACGGATGGCGCATCTCCCGAACAGGCAGAGCTTGACCATGAACCTGATTCTCCATCACCACTTGTATTAAATGATACCGATAAATTAGCTCCAGGTGTACAAGCCACCGGTGTTGTTATACTCATACAAAAATTCCACATACCCGCATTTGCATTTATTGCGGGGTCACCAAAATTATTAATAGGACTCGTTCCTGGATCAGTCGTATCCCAATACCATCCTGGTCCCCAATTAACACCATTAACTGTTCCAACAGCTGCTGAATAATATGACCACGACCCACCGGTACTTGTTGATGTAGGAACAGAAGTGGTTAAAGATGCTGCGTTCCATCCCGACCCAAATGTTAATTGAACTCCATGAAGCCAGTTTGTGTTAACGTGATTGTACTGATTAATGTGGTAACAAAAACTAACCGTTGTGCCAGGTGCATAAGCACCATTTACCGGTAGTGGATTAACTGTTAACGATGCGCCTACTAAACAATCTGAACAACTTTTTGTATTATTAATAGATAAATTAAAGGTTCCAGTTTGACCGGTTCCTCCACTCACTTGAATATAGTAAGTTGTGCCTATAACCATTTGTTGAACTAACAATGTAGCTGATCCGCCCGCGCCAGTTGCACAGCCTCCAACACCTCCACCTAATGAAGCGCAAGATCCTGCGTATACAGAAATATTTGGATTGGCAAAAGATGAGGTAACGGTAATATTAGCATCGTATCCAGTAGCAACAAACTTGTACCACACATCATTAGCTGGGAAAGCCTGAGTTGCAGACGGCCCAGTACAGTTAGGTTGATATATATATGGATTACCAGGTGTTGCTGTAGTAATATTTCCAGCCACTGTAGTAAGAGAACTAGCTTGAGTTCCTGTCCCACAAGGTGGAACAGCACCTATAGGTAAAGTAATTGCGCCTGCACAATTATCATTTGCTGGTTGAGCAAACATATTACCACTAATAAAAAGTGTTGTAATTAATAGAAAATTATATAATTTATTTTTCATAGTATTATTATAGTGTAGTAGTATTTTATTTGGTTGTAGTTTCTGCTGCCGCGGCAATAACCCATCCGCTTGGCAATATCTCGAATAATGGGTATTTATAATTAGGCGAAGCCGAATAGTTCGTGTAGGAATTAATATCTAAATCTGCTTTAATATTTTTAACCACTAAATCTTTAGCTGAAATCAATTCTAAATTAAAACCGTTTTTGAACTTTAATAAAACAGTTTCTGTTTGAAGTCTGAATTGCTCAAAATCAGCCGCTTCAATGCTTTTTGTAAAAAAATCAAGATCTACTTGAGATACATTAGTTCCGTGAATCACAAAACTGTTTTTAATAGTTGTTTTAGATTGGCCAAATAGGGATCCAAAGCCTAATAATATGGTAAATAAAGGAATAAATAATAGTGGTAATTTTCTCATGTTGAAAGTAACTAAATTGTTTTTGGCAAAGATATGATATCTGTCAAAAGTTCGGCACTTTTTTAATAAGCTAAACCGCTATTTGGCTCAGTTAAAATCTGAAGAAACACTGAATTCTGCAATAATTTTGTAGAGAAAATGCGGTTATTTACAATCTAATTCCAATGATGCAAACATCATCCACTTGCTCATGATTTCCTTTCCAATTTTGGAAAGAATCTTCTAATGCCTTTTTTTGATAATTTAAATCTAAATGTGCAGTAGAAAGCAGCAATTCCTCTAACTGCCTGTATTTGAATTTTTTACCTTTTGGTCCACCAAACTGATCAGCGTAACCATCTGTAAATAAATACAACCTATCACCTTTTTGTAAGGTTAATTGTTGTGTAGTAAATAACTTTCTGTCATCAAATTTACCAACTGGCTGTTTATCAGCTTTGACTTCGACAAGCTCAGTGACCTCATTTTTATTTTTACTGATTATCCAAATAGGATTATTTGCTCCACTCCATTGAACATGAACAGAATTTGCATCTGACTCATTGCTATTAATTTTCAAAAGAGAAATATCCATTCCATCTTTTAACTCATTCTCACTCTTTTCAAAAGTTTCTTCCACTAACTCAGATAATTTATCTAAAATTTTACCTGTATCATGGATTCCAAATTCTTTTACGCATCTGTTTAAACCATTATTGCCTACCACACTTACTAAGGCGCCAGGAACGCCATGCCCAGTACAATCTACAGCCGCAATATACACTTCGTTTTCAGTGGATTTGGTAGATGGATTATTGTGTATCCAATAAAAATCCCCGCTAACAATATCCTTTGGCTTAAATAAAATAAAGCAATCCACATGTAAATCACTGATTACTTTTTCGGAAGGCAGTAAAGCATTTTGAATATACTTAGCGTAATTAATCGAATCTAAAATTTCTTTATTTTTATGCTCTACTATTTCTTTTTGTTTAGAGATGATATCATTTGCTTTTCGCTTTTGATTATAACTCCTAAATACAATTAAAATCAAACCAGATAAAATAACTAAAGCAATTACTGCTCCCATCGTTAGTTTTTTTTGGCTTTGAATTTCTGCATTTGAAATAGCTTGCTTATTTTCCGCGTCCTTACGCTGCAATTCTTGGCGTTTGGCGAAGTTGAACTCAAGCTCCTTTTTTAAAATCTCATTTTTATTTTCATCGCTTTCTATTTTATCTTTCGATGCTAAATACATATTCTGAAACGTAAATGCTTTTTTATAATCTTGTTTTTGCTGATATACACTACTCAAGTATTGATATATCTCAACTTTTAATCCTTCAAAATCAGAATTTTCAGAAATTCGTAAAGCGCTTAATAAATACCTTTCGGCTTCGGCTAATTTGCCTTGTTGCAAATAGGTATTTCCTAGTTCTAAGTAATTGTAAGCGTGACCAATATTCTCTCCCATGCCTGATAGATATCCAAGCGACTTATTAAAAAAGAACACTGCCGAATCTCCATCCTCTGTTAATTGGTGATTAATACCAATATTATGATAAGCCATGGCCATACCAACGGTATCACTTTCTTCTTTTCTTAAACTTAAAGATTTATTTAAATAAATTTGAGCAGATGTAAACTGTTTTAATTTTTGATAACAAGTAGCCATGTTATTATAGTTGATTGCTAAATTTATTTTTTCTTTCCGAGCAAAATTTATTTTCTCCGCTTTAAAATAATAAGACAAAGCTGTTCTATATTCTTTAATTTCGGCATATATTAAGCCAATATTATTTTGTAAACCAGCAGCTTTAACAGGCAAATTTAAACTGTCAAATAATTTTAGGGCACTTAAAAAATTATCTAAGGCATCGCGTAAATTAGATTGATCTCTATTAATAGCGCCACGTAAATTATACGATTCTGCAACGCCCTCAATAAAATTAATTTTCTTAGACATGTTATATAAACTGTCTATTTTTTTATCTGCCACCTCATACTCCGCATTATCAATCAAATCAGCAATTTGATTGTTGTATTTTTTTAAATATTTAATAGTTACCTGACTGTTACTTTTAAATACAAAAAAACTTAGAAGGATAATTATGTAGTGTTTTAATTTCAAGAAATATAAATTTAGCATTAAAGCGATAAGATTCCAAATTGCTTACTCATTAGCTTTATAAATTTTTAACCATAAAAGGCATAAAAGCCCATAAAGGATAAAGCTAAATAAAAAAAGCGTTGACTGTTATATTTTACTTAATAACAATTCTGCCAAGTAATTTATTAACTCGCTTTTTTTGATTTTCGAGCATAATAACAAATTCAAATGCGTTTACATTTTCAAAAGGGTCGGCGACTTTCAATAATTCTTTCGCTTCTTTTAATATAATATTGAGCCGCTTTTCTTTTAACGAAAACAATTGATGCTCAATGCCTTTTTTAATTGAATGAATTTCTAGCGGAACATTTACGCCAAATTTTTCCCATTTATAACTTACAACATCTGAAACAGACGCAAAATCTATTGCTACTTGAGACACCGCAGGATTAGA
>JBKJPW010000092.1:0-11093 GCA_046594225.1 Bacteroidia bacterium | reverse complement strand
ATTATTTGTAAATAATTATTTTTTAATTCCTCTACATTATTAAATAATATTTCAGGAATGTAGGCTCCGCCATATTCTCCGTAATAGCCTTGTTCGTTAACGTTGTATTTATTTGTTGTCATGATGATTTAGTTTTACAATGAATTGATTGATTTGTTCTGTGTTTTTTAATCCGGGTTCTATTTCAAATTTTGAATTGATATCGATAGCAACTAATTGAGGAATTTGTAATGATTTAATTTCTTCAATATGTTCTTCGTTAATACCTCCACTTAAAAAGTATGGAGTTGAATAGTTATACTTTTCTAAAACCTGCCAATTAAAGGATTGACCGCTTCCGCCATAATTTGCTGTAGGACTATCAAACAAAAAGTAATCAACAACTGTTACATATTTTTCTAGAATTGTAAAATCAAAGGTTTCATCTATTTGAAATGCTTTGATGATTTTTGTATAAGGTTTTAGCTCTGAACAAATTTCAATAGATTCATCACCGTGTAATTGCACTAAGTCTAAATCATAATGTGCAACACTATTTATGATGGAGTAATTGGATTCATTAACAAATACACCCACTTTTTTTATATGCTTTGGAATAGTTCTCATAAAATCAAAGTCTAGGTCGTTTTCAATATATCTAGGAGATTTTTTATAGAAAATAAATCCCATATAATCTATTGATAGATTGCTCAGTTCTTGAATGTTGCTCTTGTATTTTAAACCGCACACTTTTAATTTCATATTGTTTGTTTTAATTGTCAGTTCGAGTGATTTTTGCCTGTCTCTTGCAAAAATAGTATCGAGAACCTGTTTTGCATATTTACTTCTCGATACTATTCTCCTATCGTCGAATCTACTCGAAGTGACAATTTATCTAACTCATTAATAAATTCCTTACATGCTAAATGTGGATGAGGCTGTTTCATAAAATGGCTACCAATTAAAAAGCCTTGATAGCCTACTTCTTTTAATTTGATGATAGTATCTGTATTTTCAATGCCACTTTCAGAAACCTTAATGATATGTTTTGGAATTAAATCTGCCATTAAAAATGATTGTTGAATATCAATTTTCATAGTGCTTAAATCCCTATTATTTACGCCTACTACATCCACTTTATCATACAATTTCACTAATTCATCTGGGTGATGTAATTCTAATAATACTTCTAACCCAAGCGAATGAGCAAAATCAGTTAGTTGAATAACACTTTCTTTGCTTAATACTGCTGCAATTAACAAAATAGCATCAGCACCAATAGATTTTGATTCGATGATTTGGTATTCATTAATGATAAAGTCTTTACGAAGAATAGGGCAAAAATTATATTTTCTTGCAGTAGTTAAGTCTTGTGATGTTCCGCCAAAAAAAATTGTATCAGTTAGGATTGATAAGGCACTTGCTCCCGCTTGCATATAACCAATGGATGTTTTTTCGACACTTAAATACTTATTAATGACACCTGCTGATGGTGATTGTTTTTTAAATTCCGCTATGATCCCACTTTTATCTGGTCTTTGTAAATAAGCAGATAATGAAACTGTTGGTGAATTGAAATAATTAGTTTGTTTTAATAATTCAACGGGATATAAAGCTTCTCTTTGAGTAACCTCAATTTTTTTATGTTCTATAATTGTTTCTAAAGTTGTCATATTAGTTAGTGATTAGGTTATTAAATAATGTGAAAGTTTTTTTTGATTCAATGCTTTCTTTGCAGATGTCTATACATTCTTCTAATGTTTTAGATGTATCATAGGCATTCATTGCTATGGCGCTATTAGCAATGACAACATTTTTTTGTGCAGACGTACATTCGTTTTTTAATACGTTTAAAAATATACGGCCTGCATCTTCAATAGTTCTGCCTCCAAATAAGTCTTGTTCTTTTAATAGAGAAAACCCGAGAGCTTCTGGTTCAATGGTTTTTTCAGTTTGCTTAGTAATGTATTTGAATGGAGATGTTAAACTTACTTCATCATATCCATCAATTGAGTGTACTAGACAATAGTTTGCTTTATCTTGTTGTAAGATATAATTGTAAATACGTGCTACTTCTAATCCATATACACCAACATATCTAAAATTTATATTGGCAGGGTTTACCAACGGGCCTAGCAAATTAAAAAAAGTTTTAACAGCTAATTCTTTTCTTTGAGTAGCAACTGTTTTTAATGCAGGATGAAATAAAGGCGCATGCATAAAACAGATGTTATATTTATTAAACTCTTTATTTAAGTCATCTGAATTAGTTTTGAATTGGTAGCCTAAATGTTTTAAAATGTCTGATGAACCTGAAACAGAGGATGAACCATAGTTTCCATGCTTAGCCACCGGAATTCCAGAAGCCGCTAATACCAATGCAGATAAGGTAGAAATATTAAAAGTATCTTTTTGATCTCCGCCCGTTCCGCATACATCAATAGCTTCTCTATCCAATGTAACAGTAATACAAACTTCTAGTAAGGCTTTTCTAAATCCCATTAGCTCGTTTACCGTAATTGGTCGTGCAATATAAAATGCCATGATAGCAGCTATTTGAGAGCCATTAAATTGATTCTGGCAAATGCCTTGAAACAATTGATATGCTTCTGTTTCGGATAAGTTGTGCCCATGACACAATAAATTAAAAGATGTTTTCATTGATTGAATTTTAATATTGTTTTGAAATGATTTGTCAGTTCGAGCGGAGTCGAGAACTTTACGATTTATTCTCATTTTGCGCTTCTCGATTGTTCTCGAATTGACAGAGCTGAAAAAGTATTAGGTTTTAAGCCAATTATGTATCATAATTTCACCGTATTCGGAAAGAATAGATTCAGGATGAAACTGCACACCACGCACATCATGTATGTGATGTTTGAGTGCCATGATATTTCCATGCTCATCCGTAGCGGTAATTTCCAATTCTTTTGGTAGCTGATTATTGTTTACTACCCATGAGTGATAACGACCAACTATAAAAGTAGAAGGACAGTTGTTGAAAATAGAATCTTCAGCAACAATGTTTATTGGTGTTGCAATACCATGAAAAACAGTTTCTAAATTTTTCAAGTTGCCACCATAAGCTTCTCCTATAGCTTGTAAACCCAGACAAACACCTAAGATACTCTTTGAAGCACCATATTGTTTTATCAATTCTGGCATAATACCAGCGTCCTTTGGTAAACCAGGGCCAGGAGATAACAGAATCTTGTCGTAAGCATTTACTTCGTTTAAAGTCATTTTATCATTTCTAATGATATCAAATGGTATGTTACTCACCTTTTCAATTAAATGAACTAAGTTGTAAGTAAAGCTGTCGTAATTATCGAGTACTAATAATTTCATTATTTCTAGATTTTAATGTTATTAAATTTTTCAGCTTGTTGTATCGCTTTTTTTAAAGCAGATACTTTATGATTGATTTCTTGTAATTCGTTTTCTTCCTTTGATGATACTACTATTCCAGCACCAGCTTGATAGTGCAAGGTGTTATTTTGACTTAAAAAAGTACGTATCATAATGGCATGATTCAATTGGTTATCGTGACTGATAAATCCTACACAGCCACCGTAAAATTCACGAGACTGATTTTCATATTGATCAATGAGTTGTAAAGCTCTATATTTTGGAGCCCCAGATAAGGTGCCTGCGGGAAATGTTCCTAATAATACTTCAAATGGATGAAATTGCGATTTCTTCTCTCCTATCACTTTGCTTACTAAATGAATGACGTGAGAATAGAATTGTGTTTGTTTGGAGATTTTTAATTCTACACCCGTACAATATTTACTCAAATCATTACGTGCTAAATCAACCAGCATATTATGTTCCGAAATTTCTTTTGGATCGTTTAGTAATTCTTTAGCTTTTTTTAAATCAGCATCATCATTTCCTGTTCGTTTGTATGTTCCAGCAATAGGGTGAATTTCTGTTGTATCACCTTTAATTACTAATTGTGCTTCGGGTGAAGAACCAAATAATTTAAAACTTCCTAAGTCGAAATAAAATAAATAAGGAGAAGGGTTGATGTTTTTTAAAGCGCGGTATACATTAAAATCATCACCAGAAAACTTTTGCGTAAATCTTCTAGATAAAACCAATTGAAATACATCTCCTTGTTGGCAATGGTCCTTTGCTTTTGTTACTTGCTGCCTGTATTCTTCATCAGTTATTGTAGATGATGTTTCTCCTATGGTTGAAAAACTGAATTCGTTAACGGCTGCCAATTGTATTTTTTCGGAAACGTGTTGTGATTGCTCTTTGGATTCACTTTCAGAGTAATGATGGCTAATGATATGAAGATTATTAGTATTATGATTGAACACTAAAATAATACCGTATACATGATATAATAACTCAGGAATATCTAAGGTTTTTTGATGTGTATTTAATTTAATATCTTCAGCATAGTTAACAATATCGTAGCCTGTATAACCAAATAATCCTGCATAACAAAATGGAAGATTTTGGGTTTCAAATTCAAACTTGTTTTTAAATTGAATGATATGTTTCAATAAAATGTCCTTATCAAAACCAATTGCTATTTTGTTACTAACGCCATTAATATTAGTTTTTACAATACTATTTTGTAAGCTGATGGATGCCAGTGGATTTAAGCAGATGTATGAGTAATGCCCATCTTTGCTATTGTAATCCGAACTCTCTAATAATAGAGGATTTTGAAAATGATCTCTTAATGCCAGATACAGTGCAACTGGTGTTTTGGTATCGGCTAATAGTTGAGTGATATTTGTATGTAGTTTCATTTATGTATTTTTTAATATTTTAAAATCAAAAAGCCCGCTGTTGAATGAACAGCGGGCTTTAGTATTGCCTTATAAGTATATATAACTTAGCTATTCATGTTTTTGCATGAAGGCCACCAAGATTTATTTAAAGTATTATTTTTCATTTTACACTACAAATGTAATGGGAGTTTTTTGATTTCCAAATTTATTTTAAGATTTAACAAATTAATTCCCTTCCATCAAACCTCTTCCTGTTTTTTGAATTTTATTATCACGTTTTAAATCAGCAATAATTTTATCCAAAACCCCATTGATAAAGGTTTTACTGTTAGGTGTACTATATTCTTTTGAGATGTCGATATACTCGTTTAAGGAAACTTTAATTGGTACATTATTCACATGCATAAATTCAGCTAATGCCATTTTCATTAATAGTACGTCCATTGATGCAATACGTTCTAATTCCCAGTTTTTTGTTTTCTCATCAATCAATTTGTCGTATTCTTTATCTCCAGCAACTGTTTTGCGAAATAATGTAGAGATGAATTGCGTATCATCAGCTTCATCTTTATACAATGGTACTAAACTTAATGTACCCGTGAAATTTTCAAAAGTACGAGATACCATGGTGAAGGCTCCGAACGTATCATCTGCCCAATGGATGTTTTTTTCTTCAAATAAATGATTCAATAATTCGTGCTCATATAAAAACTCTGTTGCTACCGAAATTAAAAATTGTTTGTCTTCTTTAGCCGATGGAGTAGTAGAAGCCATATAATTTTTATACAAATCAGTAGCTCTTAATTCGGCATATAACTTACGAACTAAATCGAAATCACTTTGCCAAGAAATTTTGCGGTTAAGCACTTCTTTTTTTAATTCAGAACTATTTACTAAATTCTGCAATACGATGTTTTCAATAAAACGTAAGTTGGGTTCTAAATCTTCTTTAGTTGGGAGACGCTTATTTTTGTTTTCTTCTGTTACTAATAATGCAGTATGGTGCATATCGGTAAACAACACTAAAACATAAACGTATAAGTCGTAAATTTTATCTAAACTTTTAAATAATTCTTTTTCGTAAAATCCAATGTCTGGTTTTTCTTGCTGAAAGTAAGAATACAGGCTTTGCATGGTTTTGATTCGAAGGTAACGTCTGTTTAGCATAAAGAACGGGATTAATTAGATAATTAGATAATGAGACAATTAGTTGATGAGCAATTTTTAATTCTATATTCGATTTTAAAAAACTTTCTAAACTTTCTAAACTTTCTAAACTTTTATATTTCACATTACCGCATTAATTCTAGCAATACTTTCTATACGTTGTTCTGCTATTTTGTTAGCAGCAGCGTAAGTTGGTATGTTTTGTGCTTTTGCAGTTTGGATGATATTCCAAGTAGTATCGTAAATTTTTTCTGCGTGAGCTAAAGCGCGTTCTCTGTTGTAACCATCTAATTCATAGTATACATTAATAATACCACCTGAGTTTACAACAAAATCAGGTGCATATAAAATACCTTTGCTCATCACTAACTCTCCGTGTTTTTTTTCATCAGCTAATTGATTATTAGCAGCGCCACAAATTACTTTACATTTTACTTTTGCTAAAGTATCATCGTTTACCGTTGCTCCTAAAGCACAGGGCGCGTATATATCAATATCTAAATCAAACATTTTATCAGCAGATACAAATTCAGCTTTGTGATGATCTACTGCCATTTTAATACGTTCTTCAGTAATATCGTAAACATATACTTTAGCGCCTTCTTTTGTTAAATGTTCTACTAAATGAAGCCCAACATTACCAATACCTTGTACTAATACTTTTTTTCCGCTTAAGTTATCAGTTCCAAAAGCTTCTTTGGCAGCTGCTTTCATGGCTACATAAACTCCATAAGCAGTTACCGGAGAAGGATCTCCGCTACCGCCCATATTTACAGGTAAGCCACTTACATAATCAGTTTCCATTTTAATAATTTCCATATCGCGGCTGCTCATTGCTACATCTTCAGCAGTAATATATTTACCTCCAAGGCTATTTACAAATTTTCCAAAACGGCGCAATAAAGCTTCTGTTTTAATTTTCTTAGCATCGCCAATAATAACAGCTTTTCCACCACCCAAATTAATACCGGCCACTGATGATTTATAAGTCATACCTCTCGATAAACGTAACACATCTGTTAAAGCTTCCATTTCGTTATTGTAATTCCACATACGCGTTCCACCTAAAGATGGCCCTAAAACTGTATTATGAATAGCAATAATGGCCTTTAAGCCTGTGGCATTATCATTACAAAATAAAATTTGTTCGTGGTTATTAGCAATCATTTGCCCAATAACCGGATTTTGAGCTAGGCTCGTATCTTTGATATCTTTTACTTCCATGATGGAGCGGTTTAAATTCGGCGCTAATTTAGGGTTTATTTGTGTAGAAATTCAAAATCTATGATTAAATTCGGGACTTATTTTGGCGAAAAACCTTATATATCTATTTTTAATTGTTACATGTTTTGCGTATTCTCAAAATCGTATGACGGGAACAAAGGACTTTTATATAAAAGTTGCCCCGACCTATGGTTTTATTTTTGAACAACGCAATACCACGGGCAATTTAACAAAAGGATATATTCCGGGTGTAGAAGTGGATTTTGTGAAGCCAACTACAGGCAGTAAACGTTGGCATCGAGAGAATAACTTTCCAGAAGTAGGTTTATCTTTCAACTTCATCGATTTTGCTAATCCTAAGCAGCTAGGCTATTGTTATGCGTTATCGCCATACATCGAAATTCCATTAAATAAAAAAGTAAGGGCAAGCCGACCTGTTTTGCGCATATGCTGGGGAGTTTCCTACCTAACTAAGAAATTTGACATCGATAATAATCCTAAAAATATTGCTATTGGTAGCAACTGGAATACGTTTGTGCAATGGAAAGTATTATGGCATTTAAATTTGAGTAACAAATTTAGATTAGAACCAGGATTATCTTTTGCTCATGCATCTAACGGACGTTCACAAGTGCCTAATTTGGGATTAAATGTTGTGTCTTTAAACGTGGGCTTAACTTATAAATTAAATGGAGAGGTTGTTAAGTCTGATTTAATAGATTCGGCTTCTGTTTGGAAAAGTAAGCATGAAATTTTAGTGTGGGATGCGGTTGGTTTTAATGAACATGAACCACCCACTGGACCTAAATATTTTTCTAATACATTTGGTGCTAACTATTATTATAATGTTAGGAACACTCACAAATGGGGAGCAGGTATAGATGTGAGTTATGATACGCAAAATGAATATCATTTACAAACCTCAGGTAATCCAGCTAATGGTTGGACGGATATGTTGCAGTTAGGAGTCAAAGCTTGTTACGCTTATAATGTAGGGCAAATTAGTTTTCCTATTGAAATGGGCTATTATGCGGTTTCAAAACCAAAAGAGGATGGACCTATTTTTCATCGCATTGGTATTCGTTATTTTTGTAAAAATGGTTTAATGATTAACTTCACCATGAAATCACATTGGGCAGTTGCTTCTCATTTTGATTATGGGTTAGGGTATAGGTTTAGTGTGAAAAAGAAAAAAGTAAATGCGTAAGAGTATAATCACATATATTATTTGCTTAACAGTATTAGTTTCTTGTAAAAGAGAGAATATGTGCGATTGCGTAAAATCTACAGGACCAACAAATACCATTTATCGGGATGTAACTAATTTTAAATGTATTTATATTAAAGATAAGATGGATTTATACCTTACTCAAGGCCCTAACTTTGAAGTGAGAGTTGAGGCGGGAGCTAACTTGCAAAAATTAGTTAAAACAGAATTAAATGGTGAAACTTTAAACGTATTTAATACAAACAGATGTAATTGGGTAAGAGGCTATAAACATAAAATTAATGTATATATAACTGCCCCATACTTTAAACATATTAAACATGGTGGTTTGGGAGTTATTCAAACTACAGGAACTATTGTTCAAGATGAAATATCTTTAAGAACAGAAAATTCAGGAGATTTTAGATTGGATTTAAATACAGGACGAATTGCAGGAAGCGCACACGGTAATGGAGACATGTATTTAACAGGTATAACGGATAGATTAGAGAGTGATTATACAGGAACTAATTATTTATATGCATCAGGATTAACAGTTAGAAATTATGTGTATTTACATAGTGTAACTATAGGACACGCCTATATTAATGCTCCTGAAAATGGATTAATGGATATTGTGATTGATAGATCTGGAAATATTTATTATACAGGAAATCCCACAACTATTAACTTTATCAGAAATGGGAAAGGTGATTTAATTCATCAATAAATGACTTCCTCAATAATCTCTTTTGGTTTTTTAACTTTAGCATCCGCACTAAAATCCCTATTTTTACGTTATAAGTATGATGAGTTTCAATAAAATATATTTTAGTTTTTTGCTTTCATTATTAACGTTTCAACTAGTATCGCAGGATGATTATGTGAACGATAATCAAATGCGTTATGAAGATTGGACTTATAAAGCTTATATTAAAACGGCACAGTTGCACGAATCTACTTTTGATGCAAATCCTGCTATTCTCAGATTTAATGGAGCAGAACAATTAGAATTAAGTTTTGATGATTTAGAAGCCGATAAAAAAACATATTCTATTAGTTTTGTTCACTGCAATGCCAATTGGGAGCCTTCCAATTTAATGAACTCTGAATTTATGAATGGTTTTTATGAAGCCAATATTTTAAATTTTAATTTTTCTACCAATACGATTCAAAAATATACACATTATTCTATTTTATTTCCTCAAAGTAATATGCAGTTTTCTAAAACTGGAAATTATATAGTGTTTGTATATGAAGATAATGATAAAGAGAAAATTGTATTAACTAAACGCTTTATGATTTATGAAGATAAGGTTACAGTTGTTGCTAATGTGCGACAGGCTATTGGTAATGATGAACAATACGAAAAACAACATATTGATTTTAATATTATTAATAGTCTATACGAATTAACCAATCCCTTCACAGATATGAAAGTGATTATCACGCAAAATAATCGGTGGGATAATGCCGTTAATAATATTAAACCAACATTTACAGAGCCTCGTCAGTTAACTTATTCTTTAGATGATAAATCAACGTTTAATGGAGGAAATGAATTCAGGTATTTTGATAGTCGCTCCTTGAGAACCTACACCGAACGAGTAGCAAATATTATAAGAGATAGTTCGCACACGTACCATATTGAATTAAAAACAGACGAATTAAGAACTTTTAAAAGTTATAGTTTTTATAATGATTTAAATGGAGGGTTCTTAATTAAAAATCAAGATTTAGCAACAAATCCTGATGTAGAAGCAGATTATGCATGGATACATTTTTTCTTGCCTTATGACACACAAACTTCTGGTAATTTTTATGTGCTTGGTAAGCTCACAGAATGGCGATTAAACAAAACTAATCGCATGACTTATAACTATAAGAAAATGGGTTACGAATGTGATTTATTTATTAAACAAGGTTATTACAATTATACCTATGTGTTTTTAGCTGATGAGAAAAAAGCAGGAGATGAAACATTATCAGAAGGTAATCATTGGGAAACAGAAAATGATTATACCATTTATGTGTATCATCGTCAGCGTGGTACTTATTACGATCAATTAGTTGCGATTAAACGTTTTAATTCTTTTAGGAAATAGTTTTTTTATTCTTCTGATACTTTTGCAGCCAAAAGTATCCAAAAGCTTATGATTTTGTGATAGGTAATTTTTGGATTCCGTTATCACTTCATCCAAAACCACTGATAAAAGCAACCCGCTTGCGCATGCCTTCCCTCCATTGCTTTTCCAGTTATTACTGCACAAAATCATAACTTAACATTTTGGCTTTTATTATTCTAATATGGATATAAGCGAGAGAGCTTTAACTTTAATTATAAGATTGATTGAAAAAGGTGCGTGGGGTTGCCAAAAATGCGAGCAGTGTAGGGGTGAATTGAGAAAACAAGATTTTAGTGTAGTGAAACGGAACGTGAAAATCGTAGTTTTCCAAGAGGCGGGCTGAGCATATTTTTGGCTTGTCTTTTTTGGTTACTTTTTTTGACTAAGAAAAAAAGTGACAAAGAAAAAAATTATGACAGTTGATTCAAATAATTACAAATCATATCAAAACATGGCCTCTTCAAAACCTCCTCTTGCATACAATTATCTTTTAATTGAATTATACTATTTTTTAAATCTGATTTTTCATTAGAAAAATTTTGATTCAATAAATCTTCCATTAAACATCCAAAAGCCCTTACATCTAGTCTTTCAAAACAAACAGCGTTTTTATCATGAATATCATAAATCGTTGCAGCG
>JBKJPW010000070.1:0-22525 GCA_046594225.1 Bacteroidia bacterium | reverse complement strand
ATAACAATTGTTACTGCTTCTTTCATTGGATTTGGGAAAAACGACACCATATTGCCAACACTTTTTGAATTCAAATCATGAATACCTACTGAACCACATGTTGTTGGAGGAATTGTTGTACGAATTGAATCAGTTGTTAATGAACCGCTAGTTGTTAAAACTCTACCACTGATTACAGTTCCTTTATTTATACTAACCGCACCATTATTACAAATAATAGTTCCTTTAAAATCAGAAAAATTATTTATGTTAACGGCTCCATCAACTTTCCAAAATACATTTTTTGCTAATGCGCCATTTATTAATTTTACTTTAGCATAAGTACTTGTAGAAAGTGCTCCATTTATTTTGATAACAAATACTGCATTTGCATTACCTAAAGCATTTAAATATAATGTATCAGTAAGCACCGTTGCAGCATTCATAATATAACTATGAGGGGTTAACACTAAACCATTTCCAAATTGAACTGGATATAATAATTCAATATCATAAGGTAAAGTATTTAAGTATGTATACACATTTAATAAATCAGCAGCACAAGCAGCCGTTGAACCATCTGGAATAGGATGAATTGCACCAGTAACATTTAAAGCGTTATAACCTGTTGTTAAACCAACATTAGTTCCTACATCTCCTACAAGATTAGTTATACCAGTATTAGTAACCGAACCATTACCAGAAAAGATAGCATAACAAGCTGTTGAAGCTAAATTAGGTGAACTAGGTCCGTTTAAAACTGGACTACCACAACCAATTGGTGTGTAAGCCAATACTCCGTCTACACTAATAGCTCCTGCTGTAGATAAAGCTCTTCCTTCTAGTGTGTCACCTGTGTTTATATTAATAGCTGCATTATTTGCAATCACTGTTCCTTTCATCGAAGTACCAGAAGCCATATCTACTAAGCCTTCAACTTTCCAAAACACATTACATGCTTTAGCGCCATTAGTTAATTTTACTTTTGAGTTTGCATTTGTAGAAAGAGGGCCTTGAATTTGAAAAATCCAAACAGCATTAGCGTTCCCTAAACCGTCTAGTATCAAATCTAAATTTAATGTAGCCGCACTACCAATAGAGTAAACTCCTGCAGTTAATGTTTGTCCATTACCTAATAACGGTGCTGGGAATAAAGTTGGAATAGTACTATTTAGTTGATTATACGCTGTTAACAAATCAGCGGCGCAAAGTGCGCTAGCACCATTATTATCATTCATCACGCCGTTTACATTTCCAAAGTTTGTGCTAAAACCATTGTTAGTACCTACGTGACCAGTTAATTGAGAAATTCCCGTATTTGTTAATGCGCCATTTGTTGAAAATAGAACAAAATCAGCAGCAGTACCTAAATTAGGTGCCTGAGCAAAAATTGTAGTTGGAATAGTTAATAAGGTAACTGCTGTTACAATATGTAGTAATTGTTTTTTCATAGTAATTAATTTTTAGTTGACGAAATTGTTTTCGCATAACAAAATTGCGGTTATTACAAACAGAATGTATTACACTATGTTTTTTATATCTTACATAATTCACACGTATCTATAAAACAAAACAGACGTTGCTTAATAAGCAACGTCTGTTCAAGAGTTATTAAGATTTAATTATTGTTTCACTATTGTATTTCCTGCCATTACTACGGCTCCCGTTCTTGCTAACGCTCTTCCGTTAAGTGTTGCGCCCGTATTAAATGTAATAGACTGCATAGCCATAAATGTTCCTTTAAGTGAAGAGGTTGTTCCAAATGTGGCTGAACTACCAATTTGCCAAAAAATATTTGAAGCCTGAGCGCCCCCACTTAAAAAAACTTTGCGACCAGATGTGGTTGTAAAAGCTGAAGCTATTTGTATAATAAAAACTGCATTTGCATTTCCTTTTGCATCAAAGGTTACATCACCTGAAGATATTGATAAAGTTGATGTAGATTTATATAATCCAGGAGTAAGTGTTAAACCTCCTATATTACCTGATAGTGTAACTATATCCGTGGCCGTTCTTCCTGCCGCATCATTATATGCAGCTGTTAAATCTGATTTTGCCTGATTGGCAATCGCATCATTAATATGAAGTGTGCCAACTAAAATACCAGGAGGAAAGCCTCCTACTGAAGTTCCAGGACTCAAACCCATGTCGCCAGTAACGTTTGTAGAGCCAGTATTACTAATGGATGAGCCCGCTAAGATAGCTAAGCTAGTAGCACCTGCCATAGATACGGGAGCTTGAACGGTAGATTGAATAGGAATAATTATAGGAGCTGGGCTTGATGAAGAATTTGTGTCTTTTTTGCAACTGCTAATTAATGCAACTGATGCTATTACAACAGCTGATAAAATTAATTTTGTTTTCATTTTTTAGTTTTTTAGTTTTCGCTACTGGCGAACAGATGTGAAACATTTCACATAGTAAAGATTGGCCGTTTAATTACGAAATAGTTACATAAACTTAGCCGAATGTTATAGATTTCACAGTTATTTTATTTCTTCTTCATCTCTCTTTTAAACTTATTTCTTGGGCTTCGTTTGTTTAAATCGAGCATTTTTTCATACGCTTCTCTCACATCTTCAGGCCATTCTCCTTTATAATTTATTTTATAATAAGAAAACCCGTTAAAAGGTATTTCATTTTTTAGTTTTCGCTACTGGCAAATATGTGAATTATTTCACAGGACAAAGATGCATCGTTTTAATTCTCTACTTGTTACAGAAATAGTAAGAAAAGTTACATAATTTACAGCCAGTTTATTTTTTTATTGGCTCGCGTTTAAACTTACTTCTTGGGCTTCTTTTATTTATATCGAGCATTTTTTCATAAGCTTCTCTCACATCTTCAGGCCATTCGCCTTTATAGTTTATTTTATAAAAAGAAAACCCGTTAAAAGGTATTTCATTTTTTGAGGGATTAAATGTTACTTTGTTTGCAACACCTTCTTTTTTAAAATAAGATAGAAGTATTTTTTTTCTGTCGCTAATTAATTTATAATATATGGTATTTACATTATTCGAATCAACCAGCTTCATGCATTTATCCTGAACCGTAAATAACATCTGCTTGCCAACCTGCTTATTTAAATAATGTACAAATACAGAATCTTTTATGGGGATCCTATCAATGGCTACACTATCTTCTTCAGTCAAGGCATTACTATTCATAGATTTCGTAAACATGTAATACATTTTTTTTGCTTCAAAAAATAAAATATATTCTTTTTCTTTTTCGACATACATAATAGGTGTTATGTTTATTCTCATATCAGAATTATCTTTAAGATAATCTGTTAAATTTCTTATAAACCTCTCCTGTTTGGACTGCAAGATGCTTTTTCGCATTTCCCATTTTAAAGAGAAGGATTTTTCGATTTCATTTTCAATATTACTGATCTCAGTTCTATAGGGAGTAGTTGGAGGCTTTACAAATAAATTGGTTAGTGCGTCCAAAATAACATCTTTAAATTTGAATTTAGGGTCTTTTAAATTGCCTGTAATAGGGATTTCGTAATCAATAACGTTTCCTCGTTCTCTTACAAAAAACATAATTAATTTTAAAGGAATCCATTTAGCGCCGTTACTTTTTTGTCTTTTATTAATGCGAGGGTCAATAATAATTAAGTGATTATTACTTTGTATCATTCCATTGTTTACTTTCCACGATCCTTTTAGTTCAACAGTTCCTCTATCAAGAGGAAATGAAGTATATGAAATTAAATACGGATTAAACATTGCTGCGGACATTTGCTTTAAATGATAATTAATAACAAAATCAGAACTATCCTTAGGATTAATACTTAAGTCAACTGAAACTTTGCCATAAGGCTTAATATGAGTTTTTAAACTCAGGTCAACCCACTTATCACCACGTTTAACAGAATCAACGATAATAGATAGCGGAGTAGCAGAGACTTCAAATTTTTCGTTTAACGTATAATCGACATAGCGTAAATTGGCATTGTAAATACCCACTCTATTTACTTCATAATTACTTTTAAAAAAGTTTTTAGCTAATATTTTTACATAATTCGCTATTTGAAATAAGAAATTGACATCACTAGGCTTTGATTTGGCATTAGTTACTTTAGTGCCTTTTTTACCAAACATGTTTTGTAAGTTATCTAAATAATCATAACGTTCATATTTAAAATAGGGCTCTTGAAGAGAAATGGAATCGAATAAATATTTTTTATTTTTTGGATTTAGCCTTATAACATCCACGGTTATTTTTTTAAACGAGGTGTAATCTTCAGACTTATTTTTACCTAAGTGAAAATCATTGATTGATAAAAAGCCAGTAGCATCAATCTGTTCGCCATTTTTAAAATTTCCTTTGGTTTTTATATCACCTTCTAAATTGGCCCTTAAACTTCCGTAATTTGAAATTTCTTTCAAATACTGCTCCAAGATAGATAAGTCAAATTTAGTAATGAGGGCATTTAATTTATAATCCAAAGATTTTAAATCCATCATGAAAGCTCCTTTTATACTTCCATATCCAATTCCAGAAACTAATGAAACTTTTGTAGAGATAGTATCTACATTCCACATCTTACCAGAACTCTCTATATTTACATGTTTTATGGAATAGTTGATTGGGATATTACTTTCTCGGTAATAAAAAATTCCGTCATTTATTTTTATATCTAAAATATTAAAATGAATTGATGCTTTCTGTTTTAGATTAAGCGTTTTTTTTGGAGAAAATAGCTTAATGAGGTCACTAAAATTGAATTCCTTTTTATTTTGAGCAATAACTCCAATTGGTTTGTCGATACTTATGTGAGATATTTCAATCGTTTTTGAAAGTAGTTTGTACATCTCAAAATTAGCGCTAACAGCATCAGCGGAAAAGAAAACACTGTCACTTTGTGCCTCATAAATTTTTAGGTCATCAACGTGTGCATATCCTGTAAAGGGATTAATATATATCCAATTTAATTGGATTTCACGCCCCGAATAGGTTACATCGTATTTTTGAATTACATATTTTGCAATTGGTGAAATAAAGATGATGACCATCACCATTAACAAAAAAACAACACCAGTAATATATAAAATTGGTTTTTTTATTTTGAACTTTAAAGGCTTCATTAAAGATTTAAATTTATTTTCCAATATACGCTTATTTTATCTCTATAATTTTTAATTCAACACGACGATTCATTTGTCTTCCCTCTGGATTATCGCTTCCATCAGCTTTTTGATTTGTTGCATCAGGCGAAGTTTCGCCGTAACCTTTAGCAACTAGTCTTTCTTTACTTATACCTTTAACAACTAAGTAATTTACAACTGCTGTTGCGCGTTCGTTAGATAACTTCAGATTATAATCTGCCGTTCCTTTTGAATCTGTATAACCAGAAATTTCAATACTAACTTTTGGATATTTGGTTAAAAAGCGAATGATATTTCTTAATTCAACATTAGATGCTTTTCGTAAAGTGGCCTTATCAAAATCAAAAAACACGTTATTTAAAACTATTTTAGAGCCAACAGTAATTGGAGGTAGTTGTATGGCTTTATAGATTTCATAGTAGTTTGTTTTCTTTGCAATTTCTCTGTTTTCAGAATAGAATAAAAACCCATCTGCTTCATAGGAAATGTTATAATTTTTACCAGGTGTTAATATAAATAAATATTGCCCTGTTTTACTGTTTGGCCTATACACCCCAGCTATTTTACCCGTTTCGTTATCAGTTACGGTAATCTCAATATCTTGAGGCACATTACCATTTACATCTTTTACGATACCCTTTAATAAAGTTAATGGCGCTTGTTTCTGATTTAAAAAAGTAATAGTATAATTATCTTTTTCCCCTAAGCCACCTTCTTTAAAAGAAGAATAATAGGCTTTTGTTTTATCAGGAGATACTACATAAAAGATATCATCGTCTGGTGAATTAATTGGATATCCAACATTTACAGGCGCTAACCACTTTGTTCCATCATCTGATAAAGAGCTATAAAAAATATCAAAGCCCCCCATGGTGTTATGTCCGTTTGAGCTGAAGAACAGCGTGATTCCATCTGGGTGAATAAATGGAGCATCTTCATCAAATGCAGTATTTATTAAATTGCCCATGTTTACGGCTTTACCCCAATCTCCTTTTTCTGTTTTCTGACTCACGTAAATATCTCTTCCACCAAAACCACCAGGGCGATCACTAATAAAATAGATAGCATGTCCATCAGCTGAAATAAAAGCACTTGGCTCCCAGTGTTTACTATTGATGTTTGAATTTAATTTTATAGGAGTTGACCATACGTCTCCATTTAACGTGGTTGAATAAATATTTCCATCACCGTTATCATCTTTATAGATTAAGATTTCTTGCCCATCAGGAGATATACCCACAGAGGCCTCATTGCCATCTGTATTAATTGGTTTTCCAATGCTTTCTGCAGGAGACCAAGCCGAGCCATTGTAATTTGAAATATAGATGTCTTCAAAATATTTTCCATCGGGAGTCAATTGCCCTCCAGTACTTTCTATTCTTCTAGTTGTAAAAATCATTGTTTGTTGATCAGCAGTTAATACGGGAGAATAATCCGCATAAGCTGAGTTCAAATTTTTACCCATGTTTTCTATCTTCACATTGATAGGAATCGCTACTAGTTCCTTAGCAGTATTACACATTTCAATCTTTCGGTTAGCGTCTTTTAAATTTTCTGAATCTTTATATTTATAAAACAACAATTCTTTTTTGTATCGTTCATAAGAAACAATAGCTTGATCAAATTTTGAATGAATGTGGTATGCATCTCCTAAAAGTTTATATGTTAATAAAGGAGCATTTCTTTCTTTTGAAGACCCCTCATCATATTTATTTGAGATGGATGGCATTGCTTTTTCTAAATAAGGAAGAGCTTTTGCTTTACCGCTTCGAGCTCTTAAATAACAATCTCCTATTAGATAGCAAATGTTTGCATTGCTAGTATCGCTTTTATATAATTCTAAATATAAAGGCAAGGCAGCAGAAACATTTCCTTCGTTGTAAAAAACTTTTGCGACTTCAAACCTTGTGTCGAAATCCTTTGTATTTTGTGAAAGCAATCCGGAAGTAGTAAATAATAAAACTAAAATGAAGATTTTTGATGAATTTAAAAAGAGTGTTGTAAACAATTTCATATATATTGATATAGGTTATAGATACCTTATTTTTAAAAAATAAACTCGAAGAATTTCTTTCGAAACGTTCGAGCTTACATTTAAACTAATAAGTACCTAATACAAAGTTGGTTTTTTTTAGATAAAAAGTGTTACATAATTTCTTGAAGATGTTACATTATTCACATGTTTAAAATAGCAGTATGACATTAATTGAGATAAAATTTATGAACAGATCATTGCACTTAAGATTAGCAAGAAAAGTATTCCAAGTACAATGGCAGCAGTTTTTGTAAATGCTAACTCGGATTGTAATCTTTTTTGAATAAAAATTAAATTAAGTGCTTTTTGAGCACGCATAAATGCAACTTCACTCTTCACAATATAATCGAAGGCATCATGTTTTAAGCAATTTACTGCCACTTCAATACTATCTTGCGACGATAACATGACTACATTTATTTTTGGATCAACGTTCTTTATCTTATCTAGTATTTTTAATCCTGTTTGATTTGGATCAGCCGGATTAAGGTAATAATCTAGAAAAATCACATCTGGCTTTTCATCCAAATGTTTCAAACAGGTTTCGCCCGTAGAAAATGTTTTAATATCAAATTTTGTTTGTTCGCTAAATTGTGTTTCTAGTACTTTAAGAAATATTGAATCATCATCAACAAGAAATACTTTTGCTTTTTTTACTGTTTTCATAAATTTATTTTTTAGTTATTATTATATTGAATTAATTAATTTTCTCTAATTAATGCTAAATCTTTATCCCAATTATAGTAACGTCATCTACTTGTTCTAGATCATCTTTCCATTTGTTAAAACTAATTTTTAATTTTTCTTTTTGCTCTGTCATGCTACATTGTGAATTAGACACAAGGAGCTCTTTTAGATTTTTTTTCATAAATTTTTTGCCTTTTGTTCCTCCAAATTGATCAGAATAGCCATCAGTTATAGCATAAACTATATCATTTTCTTTTAAATCAATAGTATGCTGTGTAAATAAAACAGTATCATTAGTATGTCTTCCCACAGGCATACTATCGGGTTTTGCTTCAATGAGTTCCATAATCCCAGTTTCACCCTTCCTAACTATCCAAATCGGAGTATTGGCAGCCGAATATGTTAATTGTTTTTTTGGGAAATTAAATGAAATTAAACTGCAATCCATTCCATCATTTCCGCCATCAATATTGCCTTCTCTTTTTAGCTTTTTAATAATACTTTCACGTGTATGATTTAATATATCGGATGGTTCGGTTAGTTTCGCGATTTCAATTGCTTTTTCAACACAAGAAATATTTAAAATACTTAAAAGTGCTCCGGGTACACCATGCCCTGTGCTATCTGCAGTTAATAGCATAAAACAATTATTACTCAATTTACGCGCCCAATAAAAATCACCACTCACCACATCTTTAGGTTGAAAAAACACAAAATAATCTTTAAAATTATTGCTCAGTAGGCTTTTACTAGGGAAAAAACTACGCTGAATGTGCTCAGCATAACGTATACTATCCGTCATTTCTTTGTGTTTTTCCTCAATGATTTGGCGCTGTTCAACCACCTCGCGTGTTCTGTCAGCCACCATTTTTTCAAGTGTAATTGCCGAAGTTTTGTAAAATACAACTTCATCTTTTAACTCATTTTGTTTACGAAGAACATTGATGCATTTAATGGCGCGCATAAATGCTCCCTCGGCTTTTATAATATAATCAAAAGCATCATGTTTCATACAATTTACAGCAACTTCAATTTGATGTTGTGATGATAGCATCACAACATTGATATTAGGGTTTATGTTTTTTATTTTGTCTAATATCTGTAATCCTGTATGAGTTGAATCATCTGGGGTTAAATAATAATCTAAAAAAATAATATCAGGATTGAATGTTAAATTAATCAAACACTCCTCTCCAGTTGAAAATGTTTTTATTAAAAAATCCGTTTGTTCACTAAATTGTGTCTCTAGTACTTTAAGAAATATTGGATCATCATCTACAAGAAATACACTAAACCGCTTCATGATATTTTAAAATTTAATTTTGCGTTAAGTTTAAATTTTGAAATTCTTCTCTTAACTCTATGTAAGCTTGTTCTAAAGCATTTTTAACCTTCAATAAAAGTTCTGGTACTAAATCAAGATGTTGTTGAGTTGCGCTGTAATCATCTATCAATTTCGCGGAATGTGTAATATCCTTGGGTAGTCCTAAAAAATCTAAGGATGGTCTTATTTTATGGGCACTACCATGTAATCCATTCCAATCTTGTGCCGTTAAACAACGCTGCATTTCTGATAAATACTCGGGCGTTTGAGTCAAAAACATGTGGATCATTTCTTGTAAAAATTTGGGATTATTTGGTGAGTGACTCTTTAAATAATCTAAGTTGCAAATCTTATTTACCATTACTTTATTACGGACTAAATGCGCAATTTTATTTAGTAAATCAGTTTCATTAATGGGTTTCGAAACATATTCATTCATGCCAACTTCGTTACATCTTTCTACATCTGTTTTTGTTACATCCGCTGTTAGTGCTATAATTGGAATACAAGACTTGTCTGGACGCATTTTTTTTCTAATATATTCTGTCGTTTCAAAACCATTCATTTCGGGCATCATTAAGTCCATTAATACAATGTCATAATCATTGTTTTCTAATAACTCTATAGCTATTTTTCCGTTTTCTGCAGTGTCTGATTCAAAACCAAAATCGTGTAAAATGGTTTGTGCTAAATATTGATTTATGGGAATATCTTCGACTAATAATATTTTTAATTTTCCTAATCGTTTTAATTCATCGCTATGAATTCGTGTTTCAATTTCTTTAGAAATTTCAGTAGCATCAGTTTTTATAAATGGCAGAGTTATTATAAAACTGCTACCTTCATTTATTTTACTATTAACGCATACCTTCCCGTTCATTAAATCAACTAGTCGTTTTACAATACTCAAACCTAGTCCAGTTCCACCATATTTTCTCGCAGTGTCACTGCTACTTTGAATAAATGGTTCAAAAATAGCTTCTAATTTTTCAGGTGGTATGCCGATTCCAGTGTCTGATACTGTAAGTTCAATAGATACAGCTGTATCATCTTGATTTATTAAATTGACGTCAATACTTATTTTACCCCCATTTTTGGTAAACTTTATAGAATTACTAAGCAGATTTAATAATATTTGATTGATACGAATAGGATCTCCAATTAATATTTTTGGAATTCTAGTATCATATGATTTACTAACTCTTATTTCTTTTTCTTGAAAACGAACTTCAAAGCTACCGAGGATTGAATTCACCAAGTCTGATAGTTTTAACTCAGTTGCTTCAATCGTCATTTTTCCAGCTTCAATTTTTGCTAAATCTAAAATATCATTTATAAGTACTAATAATATATCGCTTGATGTTTTTATAGCTTCTAACTGAGGCTTTTGATTTTCAGTAATACCATTTCGTAGCAATATTTTAGTAAAGCCAATAATACCGTTAAGTGGTGTGCGTATTTCATGACTCATACTTGCTAAAAATTGGTCTTTTACTTTAGAAAGACTTTCCGCTAGTTCTTTTGCTTTTTCGAGTTCTTCGTTTTTAAATATTAATTCTTCAGCTGATTTTTGCTGTGCAGTAATATCTCTGGCAGCAGCAAAAACTCCCAATACATTACCTTTATCATCTTTATATACTGATGCATTGTATAATACAGGCGTTAACTTGCCGCTTTTATGGTGTATTGTAAGTGGGTAGTCTGAAACAAATCCTTCCTCAAATACTTTTTTATATCCCTCTCTAGCTTTTTCTGGTTCTGTAAAATAATTTGAAAAATCTGTGCCAATTAAGTATTCCCTGTCAATTCCCGTAACTTTAACTGAAGCTTCATTTACATCTGTAATTTTTCCTTCAATAGATATTGTTACGAGTGGATCTAATGATGCCTCAATTAAACTTCGTGAGTACTGTGACGCTTGTCTTTGAGATGTAATATCTCTTGCTGCGGCAAAAACACCTAATACATTTCCTTTATCATCTTTATAAACCGAGGCATTATATAATACATCGATTAATTTTTTATTTTTATGACGTATAGTTAATGGGTAATCAGAAACAAGTCCTTCATCAAATACCTTTTTGTATCCTTCTCGAGCTTTTTCTGGTTCTGTAAAATAGTCCGAAAAATCTGTGCCAATTAAAATATTTCTTTCAATACCTGTTATTTTAACAGTTGCATCATTCACATCAGTAATTTTACCTTTTGGACTTATAGTTACCAGTGGATCTAAACTTGCTTCAATTAAACTTCTGGCGTATTGAGATGCTTGTGTTCTGCCAGTAATATCTCTTGATACGGATGAAACACCAATTATTTTTCCAGTGCTATCTTTAATTGGCGATAGTGCTAGTGAGGCATCTATAACGATGCCATCTTTTCTAATTCTTTTTGTGACGTAATGTGGTATTTCACAACCATCACTAATCTGTTTTAATAGTTCATCTAATTCATTTGGTTGATTAGGGGGAATTAAAATGCTAATATGTTTACCAATAATTTCAGCTTCGGTGTAACCATAAATTTTTTGCGCACCACGATTCCATGATGTAATTATTCCACTTAAAGTTTTTGTTTTAATGGCATCTTCAGACGATTCAATTATCAAACTAGATAGGCTGCCTTTATTTGCAAATTCAAGCAAGAGATCAGAACTAGTGTTGGTTTCATTTGTAGGTGTTATCATAAATACAAAGTTGAATATCTTTGTACTTTAAGCATTACATAAAGTAAATATAGTATTATATATTTCCCACATTTAAATTAGAGGTAATACCATTAAATAGATGTTGATGTTTTTATAAGTATTTAAAGCATTATTTATTAATTCGTGTTGACTAATACATTACATTTTATCCATATACCAATTAAGTTGTTTTTTCATTTCTTTATATTCAAATACATCTGAAATAATTTTTTGAAGACGCATAAAGGCCGTTTCACTTTTTACTACATAATCAGTTGCTTTATGATGCATACAATTAACGGCTACATTTATTTCATCTTGTGATGATAACATAATAACAGGTATGTTTTGATTGAATGCCTTTATTTTGTCTAATGTATCTATTCCATTCATAGCATCTAAATCAATGCCATTTAGATGGTAATCTAAAATAACAATATCAGGATTATTTGATAAATGTTCAACACATAGTTCACCTGTTGAATAGGTCTCGATATCAACATCAGCGTGCTGATGAAATTCAATTTCTAGAGCTTTTAAAAACAGGGCGTCGTCATCCACTAAGAACAATTTTATTTTATTTGTAGTATTCATTATTTTTGGTTTTTAATAACATTCAATTCTTCTTCTAACTCCATACATGCTTGGGTACATATATTTTCGAGCTGTAATACCATATCGTCTATCATGTCTGTTTGCTGTTGTGTTGTAGCATATTCTTGGATTTTTTTTGCCATGGTTTCAAAATCAGAATGAATGCCGACAATAGAAAAAGAAGGAATCATTTTATGAACCGCAGCTTGTAATATTTTCCAGTCCTTATTTAGCAAGCCTTGTTTCATAGCATTAACCAGAGGAGGGGTTTGTTCTAAGTATAATGAAATCATTTCCATCATCAATGCAGGATTTGATTTGGTACGATGTGTTAAATAATTTAAATCAATACATTTTACTTTCTTGCTTTCTAATATATCACTCTCTTTGGGTTCATTAACCGCCATTGGTTTTTTAACTATATTAATAATTTTTGTATGTAAAAGTCTTTCATCAACAGGCTTGGCAATATAATCGTTCATGCCTACCGCCTTACATTTTGCTAAATCAACCGTTGTAACATCGGCCGTTAATGCAATAATTGGAATTTTAGAATTCATTTTTGTTCTAATGTATTCCGTTGCTTCAAATCCATTCATCTCTGGCATTTGTAAATCCATTAAAATTAGGTCATAAGTATTCATTTCTAATTTTTCAATGGCAATTCTTCCATTACCAGCAATATCACAACCGAATCCAAAATCATCTAATAAGGTTTTCATTAGCAATTGATTTAGTGCAATATCCTCTACAACTAAAATATTGATGGATTTGATAGCAGTGTCTAACTCTATAACTTCTGCTTCGTGCTCGGCTATAGCTTTTGTTTTTAAAAAACTTAAATTAAAACTAAAAACTGAACCTTCGTCTATTGTACTTTTAACATTAATATCTCCATTTTGTCCTTCTACTAATTGTTTTACAATAGCTAAACCTAAACCTGTACCGCCGTATAAACGTGAGGTGCCACTAGTGGCTTGTTGAAAATTTTCAAATATGTGGTCTTTTTTAATACCAGTAATGCCAATACCAGTATCAGCTACTGAAAAATTAATGGTTACTTTTTCATCATCTTGCTTTACCATATTTACGCTCACTGTAATTTTACCTTTAGTAGTAAACTTAACTGCATTACTAACTAAATTTAAAATAATTTGATGTAATCGTACGGGGTCTCCTACTAAAACTTCTGGAATTTGAGTATCATATTGTTTCACTAATTCCAAATTCTTTTCCTGAATTTTTGGTTCAAACAAATGCAACATGGCAGATATAGAAGAGGCCATTTTAAAAGGTGTTTGCTCAAAGGTCATTTTACCAGCATCTACTTTCGCTAAATCTAAAATATCATTAATCAATACAATTAAAGCGTCACCACTTACTTTGATAGCCTGTAGATATTCTTTTTGTTTAGGAGACAAATCAGTTTTTAGAACCACTTTTGTAAAGCCAATAATCGCATTCATGGGAGTGCGAATTTCGTGACTCATGTTTGACAAAAATTGTTGTTTCGCTTTTACGGCATCAATAGCAATACGAGTAGCTTCTTCTGCTTTATGTTTTGCTTCTTCTGCAATTTCAGTAGCCAATTCAGCAAATACTTTTGCTTCAATTAATTCCTTTTCAATTCTTTTTTGATCGGTTACATCTCTTGCTACAATCACAACTCCTAATACATTTCCTTTATCATCTTTATATATAGAACCATTAAATAACACATCGGTTAACTTGCCATTTTTATGGCGTAAGGTAAGTGGGGAGTCTGCAACAGAGCCTTTTGCAAAAACTTCTTGATATACCTCTCTAGCTTTTTGTGGTTCAGTAAAATAATCAAAAAAGTCAGTTCCTGTCAGTACTTCGCGAGCAATACCAGTAATTTTAACCGTTGCCTGATTCATATCTGTTATTTTCCCTTTAGGACTAATGGTGACTAAGGGATCGCGACTTGCTTCAATTAAGCTAAGGGAGTACTGAGAAGCCAATTTTGCAGAATAACTTAATGCCTCTAATTCTTTATTAGCAATTTCCCTTTTTTCTTTTTCCTTATTTTGAAAAACAAGTTCAATATCAGCAATAACTAATTCTGCCGCACGTTTTTCTTTTTCTCCGGTTTGAAATATAAGTTCATTATTAGCAATAAAAAGTTCTAATGCTCGTTTTTCTTTTTCTTCATTTTGAAAAATAAGTTCTTTATTAGCAATTATTAATTCAGCGGCACGTTTTTCTTTTTCTTCATTTTGAAAAACAAGTTCCTTATTAGCAATTATTAATTCATTAGCTCTTTTACCTTTCTCTTGATCTTGGAACTCAAGCTCTTTATTAGCAACAATTAATTCGTTGGCACGTTTCTCTTTTTCTTCATTTTGAAATAGAAGTTCCTTATTGGCAATAATTAATTCATTAGCACGTTTTTCTTTTTCTTGATTTTGAAAAGCTAGCTCTTTATTGGCAACATCTAATTCAGATGCACGTTTTTCTTTTTCATCATTTTGAAAAGCTAGCTCTTTATTGGCAACATCTAATTCAGATGCGCGTTTTTCTTTTTCGTTATTTTGAAAAGCTAGCTCTTTATTGGCAACATCTAATTCAGATGCACGTTTTTCTTTTTCATCATTTTGAAAAACAAGTTCTTTGTTGGCAATTACTAACTCGTCAGCTCTTTTTCCTTTCTCTTGGTCTTGAAATGCTAGTTCTTTATTAGCCACGATTAATTCATTAGCTCTTTTTTCTTTTTCTTCGTTTTGAAAAACAAGTTCCTTATTCGCAACAATTAATTCATTAGCTCTTTTTTCTTTTTCATCATTTTGAAACGCTAGCTCTTCATTAGCAATACCTAATTCATTAGCTCTTTTTTCTTTTTCATCATTTTGAAAAGCTAACTCTTTATTAGCAATAATTAGTTCGGCAGCACGTTTTTCTTTTTCATCATTTTGAAAAACAAGTTCTTCATTAGCAATAACAAGTTCATCAGCACGTTTTTCATTTTCTTTGTCTTGAAACGCCAGTTTTTTATTTTCTAGTATTAACTCAACGGCTTTTTGTTCTGTCACATCTCTTGCTACAATTACAACACCTTGCACATCACCTTTGTCGTTTTTGTAAACAGAGCCATTACACAAAACGGGTGTGTTTTTGCCATCATTTATAGTCAGCGGATAATCAGTAATGAATCCTTTTTCAAATATTTTTTTATAGGCCAATTCAGCGTTTTTTGGCTCAGTAAAATGAATAAAAAAATCTGTATTAGTAATTTCTTTTCTGCCTTTGGATGTTGCATTTAAGGTGGCTTCATTTACATCGATAATTTTACCTAGCAAACTAATAGCAAATAATGGATCAAGACTTGCTTCAATTAAACTCCGCACATAATGTGATTCATGGTTTTCCATTTTATGTGTTTTTAGTTTTTGGTATATTATCATTTCCTATTTCTTCAATAGGGCTTCGGCGTTTATCTTTTAGCTGTTTAAAATGTGAAGGCGTTAATCCTGTAATTTTTTTAAACTGATTAGAAAGATGAGCAACGCTACTGTAATTCATTTTCCAGGCAATTTCAGTAATATTTAATTCATCATAAATAATTAATTCTTTAATACGTTCTACTTTATGCATAATCAAAAATTGTGCAATGGTAGTTCCTTGTACTTCCGAAAATAAATTTGCTAGGTAGGTATAATCATGGTTCAATTTTTCGGCTAAGTAATCTGAAAAATTTGTTTTGACAACTTCATCGCTATGATGTACCATTTGAGTAATGACAGACTTTATTTTTTCAATTAAGATAGCTTTCTTGTCGTCCATTAGTTCTAGTCCCGTATCTACTAAACCTAATTTTAATTGCTCTCTTTGTTCAGTAGTTATGTTTTCCATAATTTCCACTTCACCTAAATCTACTAGTACAAAATGCAGTCCTAGTTTTTTTAATTCTTCTTTAACCATTATTTTACAACGGTTACTCACCATGTATTTTATGTATATCTTCACAAGAGATTATGTATTTTTAGTGAAGGTGAGCAATTTAAACTCTAAACCACGTTATTATTTGATAAAAGAGTTGCATATTTCACACATTTGCCTCTTTTAACCACAAAAAAGCCATTTTAGATAAGTAAAATGACTAATCTTTGTTGTTATTTAGAAATACTTAAGCACTTAGTTGTTGTATTTTTTAAAAAAGGGCTATTTTATAGTGTATAAAGTACATGTTACTACAATTGCCATAATGGCAAAAGTTAGAAAGAAAATAGCCATATACTTAGACACTCCAAATTCTCTTATGATTATTCTAATTGGTTCAGTAATGACACGATATATAAGTTTTTGAATTTTTTTTAATGACCCTTGCCCTTTAATAACATAATCAGTAGCTCCATTTCTAAATGTTTGAATTGCTAATGCAATATCATCGTTACTAGATAGCATAATTACTTCTGTTTTCGGATTTATATCTTTAATTAATTTCAATATCTCCAAGCCGTTTTGACCATTTAAAAAATAATCCAAAATAACAACATCTGTATTTTTATCTACCTGTTTTAAACAACTTTCCCCATCGTTAAAAGTGGAAATAGTTAAATCAGACCCAAATTTATAGTTTAAAAATATTTTCAAATCTGAAACAACTAACTTGTCGTCATCTACAATAAATAAGTTTATCCCTTGTTTTTTCATTTGGCACCTCCCGCGTTAAATAATATAATTAATAAATACATAACAAAGGAGGGAATTACATTTATTATAATAGTTACAAATATTTAGAGTTTACTTATAGATTTCACAGATTTATAAAATAGATAGTATAAGATATATTAGGAATCACTTCTCTAATCAGTATTTTATACCATTAAGATGTATTCTAAAAAAAGTAGTGAATTATTAAAGAGAAAATTCATCTCCGTCCAGCATTACTGGAAATAATTTTCTAAATTCTTGCAAGTAAGTTGCAGAGAGTGCTATTGTTTCTATAGTATCTTGATTTCCATTAGGCTTACTAATTACTTCTCCTCTTGGATTAATAACTGCTGAATCTCCTGAATGATTTATATTATTTCCGTCGTTCCCAATACGATTAACGCCAACCACATAACTTTGGTTTTCAATGGCGCGGGCAATTAATAATTGTTTCCATGGGTAAGAACGAACTTCTGGCCAATTAGCTACGTATATTAATAAATCGTAGGCATTCTCTTTCCTATTTCTGCTCCAAACCGGAAAACGTAAATCATAACATATCAGCGGACAAATTTTCCAGCCTTTATACTCAATAATTATTGATTTTTTTCCTGCTGTATAATACGCATCTTCTTTTCCCATTTGAAATAAATGGCGTTTATCGTAATGCTGATAAGAACTGTCGGGCATCACCCAATATAACCGGTTATAGTAATTTTCTCCATCTTTTACCGAAATACTCCCTACTAGTGCGCAGTTTTTTTCTTTTGCTTTTTGTTGCATCCACTGTAAACCTTTCCCACCATGATCTTCTGCTAATTCTCCAGTATTCATTGTAAAACCCGTTGTGAACATTTCGGGCAACACAATAATATCTGTGTTTTGGGTTACTAAATTTAATTTCTCTTCAAAATGAGCTAAATTTTTATCAATATCTTCCCAATATAAATTAGTTTGTATCGTTGTTACACTTAATGCGTTCATAAGTTATGGAATAAGGATAAAATAACGTCTATTGAATATAAGGATAAAATTAATTAAATTTAATGTAAATGTATTAATACTTAAGCTATGATAAAACAACTGACCTTTTTTTCTTTAATAGTATTAATAAACCTAAGTTGCATCTGCCAAACAGTTGGTAAATTCACTTATAAAAACAAGGCATACAACGTTTACCCATTCAGGATTGATGATTCGGAAGATATTCTTTTGGTAGGCTATAAAATACCAGATGGCGAGTATGTTGCTTTTGCAAACTACAATTTTAAAGAGAAACTTAGTTTTAAAAGCACAAAAAAACATGTATTAACAGATACCGCCATTGTAAAAGGGGTTTTTACAATAAAAAATAATGTAGCGGAAGGAACTGCAGTTTTTTACAATTATAATTTACGTAACCACGGCAAACAAAACCGAACTCCTTACGAAGAAATCAGGGGTGCATTTGTGAATGGGCTAAAATCTGGCGTTTGGTCGGAAGCCACCATTGGGAAACAACCAACAGAATTTACAAGTTATCAAAATGGCGTTAAACATGGCTATCATTGGCGTACTGGATACTTAGGTAATTTATATTTTAAAGAAAAATATTGTGATGGAGACAAGTGTGATACTGTATTTTATTACAGCAATGGCAAGATATACAGAGAGTATGATATTTCAACCGAGTACTATTCAAATTCTATAACTTCATGCTATGATAAAGGAATTGATCTATTAGGTATAAAACAAAATAAGGTAAACACTTATTATAAAAGCTATGAGAATGGAATACTAGAAGTAGATTTAAAATACAAGGATGGAAAAGTTCTTCCTTATGATAGTATTGGTATGATATTTAAAGAAAAAGGTCTTAACTATTATAAATATGTAACTATCAAATCAATCAATGCACATCAAAAAAATCTTACTTACAAAAATACCAGCAATTACAATAAGCAATTTGATGAGTTTTTATACGAAGATGAGTTTTTATATAAATCAAGGTCTATTAACTACAGAAAAGTGTATGGCAAAAAGTCATTATTCGGAAAAAGAAAATTAAAAACAATAGACACCATTCCAAATGAAAATTATTACCTAAATCCAAATAAAGTGATTGATTCGAGTATTGTTCCTCTTATGGTCATTCAATCATTTCGCAGAAATTACAAAACAGAAATGTATTACATACCTAAATATAAATTTATTTTTGAAAAGGATCAAAACACAAAGTCTTATCGAAGATATAATGACATTAACGTTACCTTTAATAGATTGGACACAACAGCCAAAAGAATATATATGAATGGGAAGGATTATGGATTTACCAACTATTACGAAAAAAAAAACGAACTCATATTTATTCATGAGGACATAGAAAACTTAAATAGATTAAAGCTGCGAGCCTTTACAAAAAAATCGTACATCGTTACCAATGAAATTCCCGCTTATTATGAAAAATACGAAAAACATAATACGAATTTACATGATTTTGATGCAGATGTTTATGAATATTTTCCTACAAAAGAAACCTATTATAAACATGATACTCTATTAAATGGAATGTATTGCTTTTCTGGTAATCGCAAATCTAAAAACTGGCCAAAAAATATTATTCATACTGGATACACGGGTTTAGAAGATGATATTTGTTTGGGACAATTTGTGAATGGGAGAAAAGAAGGGCTTTGGACAGAGCTGGATTGTTATGATTCCCAAAAAAGAACACCATTAGACCTTAAAGCTTACTTTTTTAGTAATCCCAAAAAAGTGGAAAGTTATAGTGAGAAAAGTTATAAAAATGGAATGTTAAATGGCAGTTATGTGCATTATGATATGTATGACCCAAAAGATGATGATTCGCGAAGTAAAGAGCCAATTATGTTATATAAAGAAATTGAATCCCATTATGTTAACGATACCATTAACGGGAATTACAAAAAATATTACCGAAATGGCAAATTAATGCAAGAGTTAAATTTAATAATGGGTTCCCCAGATGGCGACTGTAGGGAATATACTATGAATGGGGACTTAGAAAGCAGTATTCAATTTACTAAAGGATGTTTAAATGGTAAGTATATCAAGTACGAAAATAATTCGCCTGTTTGTCAGGCTACCTTTAAAGATAATATGTTGTGTGATTCATTAGTATACTTCTATCCTAATCATATCGTGAGCGAAAAAGTATTAGCTAAAAATGATACTGTCATAAAAAAAATAAAATACTATGAAAATGGAAAGGTAAAAGAAGAAATGGTTTTTAATAATAAGTCCACTTATACTATTGGCGAAGAATTAATGGTATCTCAGAGCTTTATTGAAACTATTATTGCAAGTGAATTTAATAGTTTAAGGAATGTGAATGGTATTTTTAAAAATTATTACGAATCAGGGCAACTTTTATCAGAAGGGGCTATTGAAAATGGAGATTTAAACGGTATATGGAAATTCTATTCTATTAATGGCGTGATGATACACGAGGTTAATTTTCAGGACACTATTATACAATTACCCATACACGGAGACACAACTGATATATCTGGTTTTTATATTGGGTATTACAGCAATGGTAAAAAACGTTGCAATGGCTATATCAAAGACTTAGAAGTAAGTTATGATTGTTTTACCAAACAAGATAAAGCCGATTTAGATTTTTATGCGCTTAATTTTTTTGACATTAATGGCAAACAAACTTTAAAAGACGGCAATGGTTATTTTATTAAATACGAAGCCAATGGTTTAAGAATGGCAGCAGGAAAATTAATTGACTGTAAAGAAGATAGTTTGTGGAGATACTATACGCCTGAACAAAAATTAGATCAAATTGGAAATTATGTGAATCATAAAAAAGATGGTGTTTGGTATGAAGGAGATTTAGAAGGCATTAATTTTGAAGATGGTGCATGCTTTGACATGAATAATTCAGAGGAAGCAAAAGTGTTTAATCAAAAGCGAAAAGAGTTAATGATAAAAACAACTACCTATAGAAATGGTAATGTTATTGATACTAAACGATTTGAATCTAACTTAAATAAAACCTATAAATCTAAACGAAGAAGGGGACATCACTACGAGCCAACTTTTTAGTATATTGATAATTGGTTGTATGGTTCAGCTACACTATAACCATTTTTAATTCTCTTAAATCAAAATGAACAAAAAAAGAGTATTAATAAATTATACTCTTTTTTTGTTTCTTAAATTTAGTTTATTTCGTATTCTCTTCCCAAATCGCTGCTAAATGAACTATTGTTTGAGTTGCCTTTTCCATATCATGAACACTTACCCATTCTAATTTACTGTGAAACGCATGTTCGCCCGCATAAATATTAGGACAAGGTAATCCCATAAAGGATAATCGTGAGCCATCCGTACCACCACGAATACTTGACAATACAGGTTTTACGCCTGTACGTTTAATGGCTTCTAATGCGTTTTCTACAACAAAGTAACACGTATCTAAAACATCTTTCATATTACGATACTGTTCAGATACTTTGAACTCGTAACTCGATTTTTTGTAGTTAGATAAAACAGATTTAGTAATTTCTTCTAACTCTGCCTCTAACGACTTAAGTGTTGGGGTATCAAACGCACGAATAATAAATTTAATTTCTACTTGTTCTAATCCACCATTAATAGCAACTGGGTGTATAAATGGTTGTTTTTTTTCAGTGGTTTCAGGTGTTTTATCTTTGGGAATACGATTGATAATTTCTGCAGCAATTTTAATGGAATGTTCCATTTTGTCTTTTGCAAAACCGGGATGCGTTGGAACACCCTTTATTAAGATAGAAACGCCATCTGCGCTAAAGGTTTCATTTTCTAAATGCCCTAAGCTTTCACCGTCCATGGTATAACCATATTGAGCTCCTAATTTTTTGATGTTTACGTGATCTGCACCTCTTCCAATTTCTTCGTCAGGTGTAAACAAAATACGAATAGTGCCATGTTTAATTTCTGGATGATGCATCAGGTAATTTGCTGCATCCATAATTTCTGCTAATCCAGATTTATTATCAGCGCCTAATAATGTTGTGCCGTCAGTCGTAATAATATCATTTCCAATTTGTGCTGCTAAATCAGGATGTTCAGCAAATTTTATAATTTGGGATGCATCATTAGGTAACACAATATCTTTTCCGTCATACTTTGTATGGATTATTGGTTTTACATTTTCGCCGCTACAATCAGGGGAAGTATCCATGTGCGAACAAAAACAAATAACAGGAACCTGTTTGGTTGAATTTGAATGAATAGTTGCATACACGTATCCATGCTGATCCATTTCAGCATCAGTAATTCCCATGGTGGTTAATTCTTCTACTAACAATTTACCAAGGTTCTTCTGTTTCATGGTACTTGGTATGGTAGTAGAATTTGGATCAGATTGCGTATCAATTTTTGCGTAACGAATGAATCGTTCTGTAACCGTGTGTTTGTAG
>JBKJPW010000038.1:0-35132 GCA_046594225.1 Bacteroidia bacterium | reverse complement strand
TTTTCTCAAAATGTTGGTGTTAGTGCAACGAGTAGTTTTACGCCACATGTAAGCGCTATGTTAGATGTTGATGTATCTTCTTTAGGAGCGTCTGCAAAAAAAGGATTGTTAATTCCTCGTTTAGCTCTTACGTCAACTAGCGATATCACAACCGTTCCATCAGTAACAACATCTCTGTTAGTTTACAATACTACTGCAGCAGGTTCGGGCTCAACAGCAGTATTTGCAGGATTTTATTATTGGGACGGAGTAGAATGGGTTGCGTTGTCGGGCAGTGGAAGTAATGATTGGTCTATATTAGGAAACGCGGGAACAGTAGATGCTACAAATTTTATTGGCACTACTGATAATGTGGCTTTTAATTTTAAAACAAATAATCAAAAGTCTGGTAGAATTGATCCGTTGGGTCCAGTTTTTTTAGGCTATCAAGCAGGAAATACAAATGCCTCTGCAGCTACTAGTAATTCAGGGATAGGATATCAAGCTCTTAAAGTTAATACAACTGGCGATTTTAACACTGCTGTAGGAAATAGCGCTCTTTATACTGCGTCCACTGCTAGTTACAATACAGCTAACGGAGCAGGAGCTCTTTATACGACAACATCTGGTTCAAATACAGCTAATGGTGCATATGCACTATACACAAATTCAACAGGAACATTAAATACTGCTAGTGGTGTATTTGCAATGCAAAATAATACAACTGGATTTCAAAATACTGCCGACGGAGCCTTTGCTCTTTATACAAATTCAACTGGAAATCAAAATACAGCCACTGGCTATAATGCATTACAAAAAAATACTACTGCAAAACAAAACACGGCACATGGTTTTCAAGCATTATACTTTAATTCAACTGGGACTCAAAATACTGCGACTGGAGCTTATGCTTTGGATTCGAATACAACAGGGAATTTTAATACGGCCTTTGGTGCAGCATCTCTTCAAAAGAATTTAGTAGGAGGTAATAATGCAGCTGTGGGTTATAACGCTCTAAAACTAAATACAGGAAGTTTAAATACAGCTGTAGGAAGTACTGCGCTTCAAGCAAACACATCTGGCGGAGATAATACCGCCGTTGGCTATTCAAGCTTATCAAAAAACACTACAGGTGGGGATAACACTGCTGTTGGCTATTCTTCTATGCGTGATAATACGGCTGGTTTTGAAAACACAGTGAGTGGAATAAATTCATTGGCATTAAATACAACTGGTAGTTTTAATACAGCTATGGGTGCTTATGCCATACAATGTGCTTCAGCTTCATCTGCGAGTTTAAATGTTGCTGTTGGCTATAAATCTTTATTTGGTGCAACGTCTGGAGGGTCAAATACGGCAGTAGGCTCAAATGCCCTCATTGCAAATAACTCAGGAAGAAATAACGTAGCTACTGGAATTAATACCTTGTTTTCGAATACAACTGGAAGAAGCAATACAGCAGGTGGAGCCTATGCTTCAAATAAAAATGTTAACAGTAATTATAATACTGCTTATGGCGATAGCGCCCTCTTCACTGCCACAGCTGGTTCAAATACTGCGGTTGGAGCGCAATCTGGCACAATCATAACAACAGGCACCAATAATACAACTCTTGGATTTAATGCTCAGCTAGCACAGGCAACAGGAAGTTTTCAGGTACAAGTGGGAGAAAGAACTACTATAACTTTAGCAGGAGTTACCGTAGGATGGACGTTAACATCAGATAAAAGATTAAAATCAAATATTAAAACTTCTGAACTCGGTTTGGATTTTATTAAAAATTTACGTCCAGTATCCTATACACGAAATAATGATCCTGCAAAAAAACTGGAGTTTGGTTTTATTGCCCAGGAAATTGAAGAAACCTTAAATAAATTTGGCGCAACGCATACAGGCATTATCAGTATAGCGGATGATGGAATTTATGGTGTGCGTTATAACGATTTTATGGCACCAATGGTAAAAGCTATTCAAGAACAACAAACAATTATTGATGAACAAAACCAACGCATTGATAAATTGGAGTTACTGATTAAAGAATTATCTCAAAAAATAAATAAGTAGTACATGTTTATTTTATTGAGTTCGAATACTCCTCGTTTCAAAAAAAAATTACAAGTGTGTTTACTCCTTTGCTTATGTTTTTTTTCAATTAATTCTTTTGCCCAAGGTTTAGTTAATAATGGCGGAAGTATTGTTTTTGTAAATTCTTCAAATATTTATATTGATGGCGTCGATGGCCATTACACAAGTCAAGCATCAGGTTCTATAACACCTAGTGCAACATCCACTATTTCATTAGAGGGAAATTGGATCAATAATTCATCAAATGTTGCTTTTACAGTTGATGGAGGTGGAGTTGTTTTAGCAGGGGCTACACAAACTATTGGAGGTACAAATGCAAGTGCTTTTTATAATTTATCATTAACAGGAAATGGAATAAAAACTCTAGCCATTAATTCAACTACAGTTGGTGGCCAAGCAACATTTACGGGTGTATTATCAGTTGGTTCATCTACTTTAGATTTAAATAGTAATAGAATAGATATTACAAATAGTGCCGTAGGTGCCATCACTCGCTCAAGCGGCTACATCATTAGCGAAACAAATTTAGCCGTTAATCCAAGTGTTATCAGGTGGTATCATCGTACCGTTGGTGGTAATAAAATATATCCTTTTGGTGTAGCTGGCGTGTATATTCCATTAACATTTAACATCACAACAACTATGACTAATACCGCAGGCTATGTTGATGTATCAACTCGTGCTACGGCAGCCGCTGATAATATACCATGGGCAGGAGCAAGTAATGTGGCCTCTGTAGCACATATGTTTTCCCCTAACCCATCTACTTCTCCAGATGGCACAATACCGTCTGTGATTGATAGATGGTGGGATATTACCAATAGCAGCCCTATAACTGCTGATGTAACATTTACGTACAGAGGTTCTGAAAACACGCTAAACGACCCATTGTATTCTGCAGGAGCGCTTATTGGTGCTCAGTATTGGAATGGCTCACAATGGTTACCAGATAATGGCACCATAGGTAGTGCCATGTCGGTAACAACAGGAACAGGCGCCGTAACCGCTAGTGGGTTAAGCTCATTTTGCCCTTGGGTGTTATCTTTATCTTTAGCGCCATTACCAGTTGAGTTAATTGATTTTAATGCGACCTGTGTAAATAATAATGTTGTTTTAGAATGGTGTACAGCCTCCGAAACAAACAATAGTTATTTTGGCATTGAGCAATCTGTAGATGGTGTAAACTATACCGCTATCGGAAAAATAGTTGGCAGTGGAACAACTCAAGAGAAACACTGTTATAATTATATGACTACTTCGGTTTCGGACTTAAGCTATTATAAGCTAAACACTGTAAATAGTTATGGAGAAAAAAGCACCTCGAAGATCATTTCAATTGAATCATGTAACAGTCATAATCAAACTATTTTAATTGCTAATGATGGATCAAAAGAAATTGGCGTTATTATAAATTCTTTAACTAACCAAAAATTAGAATTATACATTCATAATGCACTAGGGCAATTAATAGAAGTAAAAAATATTGAAGCTACTCAAGGATACAATAATATTAGAGTTGATTTACAAACTGTTTCAAATGGTTTATACTATGTATCTGTTTATAATACAGCAGAAAAAATGATTAGTAAAAAAATCATAGTTTCTAATAGTCAGTACTAAACTATTTTATTCAATCACAACAATTTTCGAGGTTATTTTTTTGCTCTTATCAATAAGACTTACGATGTATTGTCCTTTTGCCAAATCATCAATAGATATTGTATTTTCTATATTAACGGTATTAATATGCTTAACCACTTTACCTTGCATGTCATAAATATCAATACTTGAGTTAATAGATAATTTATAATTTTGAATGCTAATATTTAAAACTGATGAACTTGGATTTGGAAATAAACTTAATTGCGCTTTTTGTTTTTGTTTTTCTTTAATGCCTGTTAAAACATTACTATATCCATTTGCAAAAACATACTCTCCAAATTTTAATGTGTCAACAGTAAATAATCCTGTTTTAGTTCCAAAGGTTGTTTTCGCATAATGACTGACCTCTTTCCAATCATCGCCAGCATTTTTCCTGTATAGCAATATTAAGCTATCCGCATTAACTATAATTAAACTCGTATCTAAATAACTATTTCCTGACTTAACTTTTCCTCCATCAAAATTAAAACGAAGTTTTGCAACAAAGCCGTTAGATAAAATGCCATCCACTTTCCAATAATGTTGAGAGTTTAAGCGGAAATTATTTGGATTATTTTGAAGCGGGTCGGGTGCTGCAATATTGTGTTCTACTCTTATGTAAGAAGAATCAGCGCCTTTATTTGAAACAAGAATAGTTGCTCGCCCTAAACTATAAGTAATATTAGTATTTGTTTTAATTGTTTTGAACTCTGAAGAAATAGCGTCACTGATTTTTGAGTCCACATTCATTCCAGCATATACAGGCAAAACATTAGTTTGAACTGTAAATGATTTTACGGCACCTGTCATGTTAATTGTTTTAATTTCTTTATTCCAGGATGCATCCATAAAACTAACCTCTAAAGGCACATTTGAAAATAAAGTAGGCGCTCCAAATAATTTTTGTTTAACATATACAACAGAAGTGTATGGCGCTATGGTTCCTGTAGTCTTAACAGAATCAATCGAAAAATGTGGCCATCCACCATTCAATACCCAGTTATCAAAAAAATCATTTAAATTTTGCCCTGATGAGGTAGCTAGTAAATCTCTAAACTCAATGCTATTCATATTTTTATAAGCTTTTTGTTGCAATACATATTTTAACCCTGCAAAAAAAGCAGCATCACCCATATAGCTTCTTAAGGTATGTGCTACATCTGATCCTTTTTTGTATACATGATCGCCATAAGTATATTGATGAGGGACGCCTGAAATAGCTCTAAATCCTTTTTCTCTTAAGTGAATATATTTTACAATATCATCATGTATCAATTTCACTTCCGCTAAATATTTTCCATAGTTGTATGTCCACTCTAAAAACAAACGTTCGCTATAACTAGCCATCCCTTCGTTTAGCCACATATCTTCTTGAGTTTCACAAGTCATTAAATCGCCCCACCAATGATGTGATAATTCGTGAGCCATTAGTTGAGATTCGTAAGCAATACCAGTAGCTGCCTGTGGATAAGAAATATTAGTGGCATGTTCCATCGCTCCGCTATTAAATGGCACCAAGCAATAACCTACTCTATTCCAAACATAAGGACCGTAATAATTTTCGAAACCCAACACCGCGTCTGGTAAATGTAAAAAACCATTTTTTAGAGCTATTGTATCAGTTGGACGAGCTGCTAAAACTACTGGCAAATTACCATTAGCGGCCGCAATGTTCCAATTAACCTGTGTGTAATCTGCCACAGCCACTGAGGCTAAATAGGAGGGTATTTCTTTATTTAAAACCCAATGGCGAGTATGAACACTTCCATATACAACATCAGATATTAGCGCTCCGTTGCAATAAGATGTTTTTGCTAATACGGTAGTAATATTAAATTCATATAAAGATTTTTCAACAAAATTATCAAAGCAAGGAAACCAAACTCTGCCATAGTTATGGGGATTTGCGCCAAAGCCTACGCCTAAATTATAAGCATAATTTCCACTAAACGAAAAACCTCCCCAGCCCGATGGATCACCTTGCGGAGTACCATGATAATAAATTACCAAATTATTTGTGTCGGTTGTATTTAGAGTTGCAGTTAAATTAATTCTTATTAAAGTATCATTGTAAACATAAGTTAATACCGTTGAATTTTGAGTAATACTATCAATCACCATTTTTAATAAATCCAAACTGATTTTATTTTGTCCGTTTATCTTTGGAGCATAACGCACTATCGTATTTCCTTTAATTTTTTGATTCGCAAAATCAGTAATATCTAAATTAATGCTGTATTTAATAATATCAAATGTATCACTCCTCAAATTTTCGGGAGAATAATACAAAGAAGTTGTTGTAGCAGATGTTTTGTGTGACGATTGACAGTTTTTAACCTGAGCTAAAATATCATCGTTTTTTATTAGGAATACAATAAAAAGCAAAGAATAAAATGATTTCATTTCAATAAATTTTAAATAAAGTTAATTAATTTTAGTTAATTAGTATAATCAATTAGGAGTTCCATAATTAATCTTGTTAAATTGTATTGCTAATATGAACTTAATTTCAAATAGAGATTTGTATGATTTAGTTAAATCTTTATCTAAATCAGAAAAACGGTTCTTAAAATTAACCGCTTCTGCGGGCGACATTAGTCCAAATTTAATTAGCTTATTTAATACTATTGAATTAGCCAATGATTTTAAGGAAGATTTTTATGTAAAAACAGCTAAATCAAAAACAGAGACGCTTCATACCAAAAGTCAAACTTCCGAAAATTTATACAATTTTATTTTAAAGTGTTTACGTTCATTTCATGCCGAAAGTAGCGCCTCTTATGTGATTAAAGATGAAATCACTAATATTTTAAATTTATTTGATAAAGCACAATACAAGCAATGCCGTAAAATTTTAAATAAACAAAAGCAAGAGGCGTATCGTTTTGAACGCTTTCATTTCATTTTAGAATTGATTGGTTTAGAAAAACTTTTAATATCAATTGAGACTCAATTCAATATTAAAAACAACACGATTGAGAGCTTAGTGAAAGAAGAATTGGATGTGATTGAAAAGGCGAAAAATTTAGGTACCTACACTCTTTTGTTTTCGAAAATAAATTTAAATACGCGTCAAAAAAATAAAGCAAAAACGGATAAAGACATGGAGGTTATTAGTTCTTTTTTAAATTCTCCATTACTAAAAAACGACAAATCTGTTAAATCCACTAAAGCATTAATCATTTATCATCACTGCCGTTCTATTTTATTTTGTAGATGTCAGGATAATCAAAGCAGAGAAGAAGAATGTCAGTTGCTTTTAAATTTAATGGATAACCATAAAGAGTTGATTGAAGAAATGCCTAGTCGTTATTTAACTACTTTAAGTAACCTCGTTAATATTGCTTACGAAGAAAAAAAATACAAAAGTTGTGACATAAGAATTAAGCAATTAGAAGAAAAGTTTGACTTAAAAGCTTTTGGCACTACTGATTTGCAACTTAAAATAATTACTTCGGTATTAAACGGAAAATTAACTATTAACACAAATAGTGGGAAGTTAAAAGAAGCAACAGAAAATGTAGAAGAAATTGAAAAAGCTTTGGAGCTATACAAAGGCAAAATAAATAAAGAAGAAGAATTAGTGTTTTATTACAATATTGCCATTATGAATACCTATTTTGGTAATTACAAAAAAGCTCAACACTATATTTCTTTAATATTAAATGAAGGAAATAACTTACTGCGTGAGGATTTACAATCCTTTGCAAGAATCATTAATATTGGCTTGCATTATGAGTTAAATAATTTTAAGCAACTAGGTTATATTATTTCGACTATAAAAAATTATTACAAAACTCAAATTTCTTATTTCAAAACAGAAAAATTAATTCTATCCTATTTCGAAAAATTATCAGAAATTAAAGTCCGAAATAAAGAACACGAGAAAGAAATATTTGTAAGTTTTAAAAAGGATTTGGAAGAAGTAATGAAAGACCCTCATGAAAAAAATGTGAGCTTTTATTTTGATATTGAAGTATATATTGACTCTAAAATTAATCAAACTCCTATATATCAATTAATGCAAAAAAAATACGCTAAAGCCTGGTCAAACTAAATATAAAGAAGAATGAAGCCAACCAACCAATTATTTGACATCATAAAATCTTTAACTCCTGAAGAGGAGAAAAAATTTATTTTGCTTTCTTCATTACAACAAGGCGATAAAAACTATATTAAACTTTATAACTTCATTCAAAAACAAGATAATTACGATGAAGATGTAGTAAAAAGTCATTTTAAAAACGAAGTATTTGTACAACATTTTGCCTCTGAAAAAAATCAATTATTACACCATATTTTAAAGAGTTTACGGTTTCACCGACAGGAAACCAGTGCCAGTGCTAAAATTGATGAAGAAATTAAAAATATTCAATTATTATTTAATAAATCACTTTACAAACAATCCCGAAAACAATTAAGTATTATTAAAAAAATGGCTCAGGACTATGAGTTATTTTATAGTTTACTAGAAATCGTTGAACTTGAAAAAGTGCTCATTGATATGGAAGCACATTTTGGCGACATTAATTACAAAACATTAGATGAGTTAATTGAAGAAGAAAATGCCTTATTTAATAAAATTGAAAACTTCGCAGCATACGAGTTACAGTTAGCAAAATTAAACGCCCTTTCTTCTAGATTAATGATTGCCCGAAGTAAAGAAGATGTTAAAGAAATTACTGATATCATTAAAGAAACAAAACGATTTTCTGCTCAAGAAGGATTTCTATCCAATAAATCTAAAATCATTTTTTTGTTCATTATTGGTGTTGCTAATATGTTGTTATATGAAATGGACGACGCACACAAAGCTTTATCAGAATTAATTATTGAATTAGAAAATAAGCCAGAGATTATTTCGGAAATGCCTTATTATTATATTGTTTCTCATGGGTACTTAGTGCGTTATTGTGCTATTAAAAAACAATATAATGATGGTTTTAAAATGATTGATAAATTAAAATCATTGTCGCTTAACGAAATGTTTAAAGCCACCGATTTACAGATTACCATATTCACTCAATCATATATTACCGAAATGGTTTTGTATTCATATATTGGTCAGCACGACAAAGCAACTCATGTTATTCCTTATGTTATTAAAGGCTTAGATAAATACGAGTCAAAGATTAATAATGAAGATTTGGTGAGGATATACCACACCATTAGCATGGTTTACTTTGGTGTAGGAGAATACAATAAATCTTTGCACTGGTTGAATAAAATAATCAATACCAATTACGACGATTTGAGGCAGGATGTCATCCGAATTTCAAAATTAATTAACCTGATTGTTCATTTTGAATTAGGAAATGATGATTTGTTATCATACATCTATAAATCAAGTGTACGATTTTTTAATCAACAAGAAAAACAATATAAATTTGAATCTGTATTTTTAGATTACTTTAAAAAAATTGCACTTTCGAAACGTGATAGTAAGCAAAAAGAAACCTACATTAAATTTAAAGAAGAATTAGAAAAAGTATTTAAAGATAAATACGAGAAAAACGCCTTAGAGTATTTTAATTTTTATGCATGGCTAGATTCTAAAATTCACAACATTAGTTTTGCGGATGCGATAAAAATAAGGAGACAGAATATTTAAAAAAATGTTAAGAGTATTTATTTTGTTTCCATATAAAGTTAAATAAGAATTAAAAATCGCTTATTATCTTCCTAATGGTTTTCATTTACTGCACTATATTATATCGAATTAAATTCCAAGTACGGTTACTATCAATTTGCTCTCGTTTTACTATACCTATATTTTTAGCGATGTAATAACTCGTATTCTGATCATCATCACAATTACTAGAATAATTAATCCATTTTTGAACAGAGGAGTAAATTTTTGATTTTATTATCATTGTGTTATAGTAATTGTCATATACAACATGATCAAGTGATATATACAATGTTGTTCCTTGGGTTACAGCTGCTGAGTGAATTATTTTCCCGTTTTTATTACCACTTCCTGGCATTATATATCTTTCTCTGAATACTCTTGGGATATTATTATTCACCTCATAACTTTGGTCCATCCAATTTTGGTATTTATAATGGTCGTAGCTGCTAATAGCATCGCAACTAAACCAACTAAAAGTGCCGCGGTAATAACCTTGTGCTACTTCTGCATCACCATTTGTATAATTACCTTTGTTAGCAAACGTTATATATACACTATCTAATATGCCACTAATACTATCTTCGTAAACCCAATAAGTGCCAGGCTTAAAATAAGCATAAGCATATAAATCTGTATTTACAGGTGCTTTAAATCCAATGTCTGGCGCAGGTTGATTTTTTTTACACTTTTGGCAACCTGTAAGGCAAATGCTAATAAACAATAGATAAACTAACTTTTTCATAGGATATATTTTATGATATTTAAAGTTAGTTAATGGAAATTATATAAAGAAATATTTAGTTTACCAAGCCAGTTTCAACGCCCATTTTGTAAGCTCTTCTATCAACTTCTTTACCTTTATCGTCGTACCAAAACCAAAGACTATCTTTTTGATCTTGTTTGTACCAGCCAGAGTAAGTTAAATTTCCATTTGGATAAAACACTTGTGTTGCTCCATGTTTTAATCCTTTATCGTAAAAACATTCACTCCATTTTAATCCATTTTCATAAAATGCCATCCATTGGCCGTGACGTTGACCAAATCTAAAAAATCCAGTAAATTTAATTACCCCATTAGGATATTTATCAGTATAATCTCCTGTATAATCAGGATCTGGGGGCGTGATTAAATATTTATTTAATTCATTAGCAATTTTTAATGAGTCCGTTTTTGCAATAGTTTTTAAGGAATCTTGTTTGACTTTTTCAGCATCAGTACTTCCTGTATTACAATTTGTAAACAGTATTGTAAAGCAAATTAAAATAATTGATGGTATGGTGCTAATTTTTTTCATTTTCTTATAATTTTCGTTCGATTGAATAATTCACTAATTGTATTAAGCTTTGTTTTGAAGGGCTATCAGCAACAGAAGCTAATTGTGCTAGCGCTTTTTCTTTATACTGATGCATTACTTTTTCAGCATACTGAATGCCTCCTTTTTCAATGACAAAACTAATCACCTCACTTACTTTTTTAGGGTCATCATTATGATTCTTTACAATATTAATGATTTTTCTTTTCTCTAACCAAGTACTATTATTTAGTGCATAAATTAAAGGCAACGTCATTTTCTTTTCTTTAATATCAATACCTGTTGGCTTACCAATAGAAGTATCATCACCAAAATCAAATAAATCATCTTTAATTTGAAATGCAATTCCTGTGTTAATGCCAAACTCTTTAAACTGATTAATTACTTTTTCATCATCAGTGACAGAGGCAACGCCTGCTGCACAACAAGCTGCAATTAATGCTGCTGTTTTTTTAGTAATGATTTCAAAATAAATTTCTTCAGATATATCTAATTTTCTAGCTTTTTCAATTTGTAATAATTCGCCTTCGCTCATATCACGAACCGCACTACTTACTATTTTCAATAAATGAAAATCATTATTATCTAATGATAATAATAAACCACTGGATAATAAAAAGTCGCCAATTAAAACAGCAATTTTATTTTTCCATAAAGCGTTTACACTAAAAAAACCACGGCGTTCATTGCTGTCATCTACAACATCATCATGCACTAAAGTAGCTGTGTGTAATAACTCAATTAATGAAGCTGCTCTGTAAGTACTTTCATTAATTGGTCCAGCGCTTTGTGCACTTAAAAACACAAACATGGGCCGAATTTGTTTCCCTTTACGTTTTACAATGTAGTTTGTGATTTTATCAAGTAAAGGCACGTTACTTTTCATGGACTGTTTGAATTTAATTTCAAACTCATCCATGTGTTTATTAATTGGCGCTTTTATTTGATTTACAACGTTACTCACTTTATAAAGTGATGTAAATATATGGTTTAAAAAACAGAATTTTTAATACTTCTATTGTTATTTACATTTATTAAGAATACACTAGCTATGTATTTTTTAAACCACATAGGCACATAGTTTTTTAAATAAAAATAATCGCAGCTTGGAAACGAAGCTTCCCTTGTATTATTGTTAAGTACAACTTAACAGATACATAAGCCTATGTTTCTATGTGGTTAAATTTGAATAGATTATAACAAAAAAATCCTCTCATTTCTGAGAGGATTTATACGCAATTTATAAAAGTTTAACCCTTAATTATACCCTAGTCAATTGCTTATCTTAATTTAAATTAATAGCAGGAATTTTCCCCTCTTTAATTAAATTCATAGTCTTAATTTTATGATCTTCAAAGCTACCAAATGCCAATGCATCTAACATTTCAGTACGAGACATGTTTGGATTACCAAATTGTTTTTTAATATCCTCAGAACAACGATCAACGTATTTTTCAAATTTACTAGGAGCCCATAAATAATCTTTTGTTAAAGCTTCTTTGTCAATCTTAAATTCCTCTGGTAAACCACCTTCAATTTTCGATTTAATATCTAAACCTTCGTAAGTTTTTGGTAATAAACGATTATCAAATAAAAACGGTTTTGAAATATTAATTACGTGTTTTTTACGTTTTGGGTCAATCATTGTTAAACCTTCAATTCTTAATCCCTTTTTTTTAAGAGAACCGAATTTACTTTCAAAGTTTTTTAAAATCTCAAACATGGCGCTAAGTTTACAGTTATTAACAAAGGTAAACTTGAAATTGTTAATAAACTAACTTATTAGACGAATACAGTCCTTTTATAGTACCAAAAACTGTTCAAAATATGTTTCTTACAAGTGCATAACACGTTAATTAAAGGTTAATTAACTGATTAAATTATTGAATATCAGTACTTTAATTAAATAAAAAACACTGTTAATAATCGTAATTAGACTTATGCTAAAGAAACCGTTTTTTGAGCTCCAAAGTCCAGAATTCGATCAATAAAATGATAAGGTTTGTATCCATTAATAGCTGCTTGATGATAAATGCAAGTTGCTGGCGTCATACCTGGTAAAGAGTTGACTTCTATGAAGATAACCTCAACTTTGTTTACATCAAATATTCTGACAAAAGCATCAATACGGCAATAACCAACAATATTCAACACCTTTGCCGCAGCTCCTAAAGTCTCTTTTACTTTATTAGAAATGATTTGTCTTTCTTTTTCATCTCTTGAATAACGAGCTGGTGTAATGTTTTGTCCTTGCCCTGCTAAAAATTTCTCTTCCAGACTTAATATTTCGCCACTTGCTAATGCTTCGGATGCTTCAAACACCTCATACTCCACTTCACCTTTTGCATTCAGCTTAGTTAACATACCTCCTGTAATTTCTAAGAAATGCTTAGCGCCATTTTTACTAATTAATTCCTCAACCAACAATACTTGTTTTTGAGGAAATTCTTCTTTGTCTTTTATATGAAGTATTTCAGCAGATTTTGCGTCAAAGGCTTCTGAACTTCTAAATATTAAGGTTGCGAATGCTTCAAACTCTTCAAAACTCTTAATCATTTTCACTGCGCTACTACATCCATCATCCACCGGCTTTGCAATGAGTGGATACACATACTCGTTTTGCAATTTTTGTCTTACTTGCTCTTTATTGTTTTTCCAATCATCGTTTGTAATTAAACAATGCTTAGCTGCCAAGAAACCATGTTTCATTAAAATTTCATTGGTTCTATACTTATCAATGGTGATGGATGAACTTTCTTTTCCTGAACCATTGTATGTTATTCCAACTGCTTCTAATTTTTCTTGTATGGCTCCATCTTCGCCTGGGCGACCGTGCAAGGCAATAAACACTTGTTTTACTTCTTTAGCCAAATCAGTATATGATAATTGTTTTGGCGCAATCAAATTATTTGGAGAGCCGTATTTATCTGTAATGGTTTTGCACTCTTCAATAATCTGTTTTACAACAGGGTGTATTTTCCAATTATTGATTTTATCTTTAATATCATCTGCATTATCTTTTAATAAAGCATTAATAGGGATTTGATACATTAAATGGTTATTGTTATCGCCAGTTAAAAATACAGGTATTGGTGAGTACTTTTCGGAGGACGCTAATTTCTCAAAAATATTTCTTCCGCTCTCCACAGAGATATGACGCTCCGAAGAATAACCTCCCAAAATAACGGCTACTGGAATTTTATTATTAACCGCGTTTTTTTCATCATGTAAAAAGTTATCTAATTTATGTAATAACGGTTCGTAAACTGATGCGCCCTTACTATTTTTAATTCGCTTACTTAAAGAGGTGCGAATAATGTAAGTTAAGAATTGAGAAGGTGTTAATCCAATTTCAGCCGCTTGATGGAAAAAGAATGACGATGGCATCATACCAGACGTTGTGTTTGGATCATTTAAAAACACTTTTCCATCAGTACTTAAAAACCCATCGATACGAGCGTACACATCAAAACATAATTCTGAAAACAAACGTTCACATTCTTTTCTAATTGCATTTATTTGTTCATCCGTTGCTTCAATGGGAGTTATCTTGCGCGACAATCCTGGTAAATATTTACTGCGGTAATCAAATAGTTCTTTTCCTTTTCTTATTTCTGTTGGAGGTAATGCAATAGCCTGATTATTTGAGTCAGTATCCTCTAAAACAATACAAGAAAATTCTTTGCCTTCAATAAAACCTTCAACAATAACGGTACTTTCTCCATCCAATGCTTGTAATAAAACATTAGTGTTATTGTTGCAATATGAATTTAAAAAATTAATTAATTCGTATTGATTGTAGAAAATCCTCGCCCTTTTCCCATCGTTCACTTCGAGAGCTTCAGTGTACGGTGTGTTTACTTTCACTGGCATTCCAATACCTTCACGAATATCTGAAACATTTCGAACATACTCAATTTTAGAAGTATCAGATAATGTTTGCCAATAGGCGCCATCAATCCATTTTAAAAATAATGCTTTTTCAATTGTAGAAATAAATAATAATTCTGCTTCAATATTTAAAATTGAAATTCCAATAGACGAACCTTGATTTGCTGGCTTAATAACCATTGGGAAGCCAATCTCTGTTTTTGCTTTTTCCCAAACACCTTTTACGTTTCCATTAATCCAATCATTTCTATCAATCGTAAAATAGTTTGGGCTATTAAATCCGGCATTTACCATTAATTTTTTCTGTACACTTTTATCAATACCAATCGCACTAGGTAAAATGCCGCTTCCCGAATATGGAATGTGCAAATATTCTAACAGTCCTTGTATACGGCCATCTTCACCATAAGGTCCGTGTAATGCTAAAAACGCGAAATCAATTAAAGAAGATAATTCATGTGCTAAAATTTTTTTACCAATCTTAGAAATTAATTCATCTTGTTGATGAACAGTTAAATTCCCTAAGTTTTCAGCGTAATATTGAAAGTCGGTATTAGTTGCTGGAATAAATCCAACGGGTGGGTAAAAATCTCTGATAGTTCCTTTGTAAACAAAGTTCCAATCCAATAATACAAAATTTCCAAATGAATCCACAAATAAAGGGATTGCTTCAAATATGGATTTATTTAAATTATCATAAACAGTTCTTCCGCCCGCAAAAGAAATTTCGCGTTCCTTTGAACGTCCACCAAACAAAATTCCAACTTTAATTTTTGACATACTTAATCTTAGTTATGAGTTATAAGTTTTTGGTTATGAGTTAAAAACTTATCATTTATTAAGATTTAAAGTTAATCTAGTATTGGAAATTTTAGGGCTAATGGTGGAGAAACTATGAACTAAAGAATGTTAAATAACTCCTCCCCCCAGCCCCCCCAAATGGAGGGGGAGAATTAAAAACACTCGCCAATGGTGAAATAAAAACCTCGGTTATAGTTATCCGAATAGCCATAATCAATACGTAAATTGAGTTTTTCTTTTTCAATGATTGAAAGTCTTAAACCACCTCCAAAACTTCCTTTTAAACTACCCGTATTAATGCCTTTAGGTTGATTATATACGTCGCCTACTCCACCAAACACACAAGCACTAATGCGCCAATAAATATGCGCGCGGTATTCTACAATAGCAGAATACATAGAGTTATCTTTATATCTTCCTGTATAAAATCCTCTCAAATTTCCAGCTCCACCTAAGGATGCCATTGAACGGTAAGGTGTTTCGCCAAAAGTTGAATAATTATATAATTGAGCTGCGATGACATGTTTTTTAAATACTTTTTTAAATAAACGTACTTCAGCTGTCCATTTGTTAAACGAATAAGTAGATGCTAATTCTTTATTATAAGTTGTAAATTGAGTTTGCAAAAACACACCTCTGGTTGGCCAAAAAGTTGAGTTACGTGTATCATAACTTGCGGTGGCACCAATACCTGTTATATTATAATTTGTTTTACCGTAAAATGGAGTTGAATCCATTAATCCTCCAGGAATATATTGTACTTTAAATACATTTTGATAATCTGCTAATACACCAAAAAATGTGTGTTTAAAAAATTTGCGTTTAATATGTGGGCTTATAAGCAATTGTTCAAATACATAACGTTCTATGTTTTCGTTTTTAGAGTATTGACCAATGCCCCAAAAGTTATCTGGAAAATAACTATGGGAAGATTGAAAATATAATATATATTTTTCTTTTGGAAAATAAATGGTGGCATCTAAGCCTTGGATATTTTGCTCACGTTCAGAGAATATTCCTAATAAGGTAACAACAGATGTTCTAGTAAGTGAATCATTTTTATGAGAGGTTTTGAAATTAGCCGATGCTGATAAGCCATAAGCCCAGCCAGTTTCTGGAGTCCTAAATAAAATAGGAATAGCTAAATAATTTACTCTTCGGGCAGTATCAATCCTAAACTGTGCTATTATTGCTACAGGGAAACAGAAAGCGAGTATGAGTATTTTTAAATACAAATTATAATTTGTGAATCAACACTATTTTATGATTTTAAAATAAATTTCCTAATTACAATGAATATAAAAATAAAAAAACTATAAATAATAAAAAACGGAATTATGTATTCAATTAAATTAAAACACAACATTACTGCCATAATTAATAATTGAAATCCTAATCCGTATATAGATACTATGGTCATAAACCAGTTTTCAAATTTTTTAGATTTATAGGCGTCATTATCCAAGAAATGAATGATGCGGTCAAATCCACCATAAACAATAAAATAAATTGTAAATAGTATGTTTACTGTTTTTTGGCTTTCGCCTAATAAAGCTTTAGGAGATTTATACTCAAATATTTTACTAGTTGTATCGCCATCAATTGATTTGTTTCGTAAAATAACGTAATAATAATTATACAAAGTACCTTGTAACTGAATGCAAATAAATGCAATGATTGTCATCAATAAACTTGAATGAGAGACGAAGTAAATAGACATAAGGAATAAAAAATTTAAAATAATATCAAATACGCTATCCAAATATCTTCCAATATAAGATGGTGTCTTTTTTATTCTCGCTAACTCGCCATCAGCAGCGTCAATAATTGATTTTAAAATAAGAAAAAAACCTGCTGCAAAAAACCAACTTTTTAAAATGCAAAATACGGCCATTAAACCACACACGCCAAAAAGTAAAGTCACATGAATTGGTGTAAACTGAGTATCCTTAAGTTTATTAGCCAAAAAAAATGCTGGTAATCTTCCGTAATCCGACAAATCTAAAAATTTATCCTCGCTTGTAAGTTTAGACACTATTTAATAAAACTAATAAATGTGACAATATAGTCAGACTTTAAAAATAGCGATAATTTACTTAGCCTATTTGATAAATATAATTAATGTTACGGTAGCTTTAATAAAATTTTAATTCAATTTACTGTTGAAAAAATTCAATAACTGATAGGTAATTAAAGCATCCATTTCGCAATACTCAATCAATTGCTGTTTAATGTGCTCCGCCTCAATAGCGTTTTGCTCTAATAGACTTTCGTATATATACATAGCACTAATACCCGATTGAATATCTAAATTATGAAATCCTGCTTCTTGATTAACTAAAGGAGCAATGCTTTTTAATGTGAAATTACCTTTCATATCTGGATGATAATAATTTCCTTTTTTAATTGGCTCTGCTAAATCAATAATTTTCGATTTCAACTCAGTAATAGCATCTCTGAATTCAGGATATAATTCAGCTAACTGATTTAGCACCGTTTCCTCTAATGATTTATCAAACATTAAAATTGATTGGAAATCTTTTGTTGCTAATAAAATTCTTTCCAGAAACTCTTTTCGTAAATCTTCTTCAATGGGTTTAAAATAACTGTATTCTATAGTACTATTATTCTTTTCATATATCATAGAAAACAAAAAGGGAATTTGTTGAAATGGTTTGGTTCCATTATAAAAAGGTATAGCTGGCATCCATACTTCAATATCCAAACTACACACCGGCTGCTTTATATTGGAAATAAATGACTTGACTTCTTCTTTATAAATTTGCTCCTCGTTTTCAATAGCAGCTTTTACTTGAATTTTAATTTCTTTATGCTGTATGGTGTTGATGTCAATTTCATCAATGCGTTTAATATTTTGATCATACAACTCAAACATGGCTTGCTTGGTTAGTTTACCAAGAGTTAACACAGAGTTAGGTTCATTGATGTTTTTCCAACAAGTTCCTAAAAAATCACACTCGTAAGGCTGAAAACAATGGGCGCCTATTTTGATATCAGGAATTTTATTTTGTTCTAAAGTTAATTTTGCAACCTGAGTTTTATGAGCGAAATATTCTGCATTTTTTAAAGCATCTTTCATTACTGAAGTTGTTTTAAATAGTTTATGAATTTCTAAATCACCTTCTAAAACATATTTCGGATTTAAAGTCAATAAATTAAAATCAACTAAGTCAGGCAAACAATTTTTAATGACGTAGTATTGAAAACAAGCGTCTTTTACATAAGTCTCAGTAATTTTTAAAGAACTTTTCACTTCATAGGCAATCCACTTATTTTCTTGCTTATGAAGTATATCAACCATTACCAATAAATCATCATAAATAAAAGTAGCTTCGTAAATAGTATTTACACCTTGAGCAATTAAGTGCTTTGTTTTTTCCGCAAATAATTGTTGGTCTCTTTTTTCGTTAGACGTAACATCAATTCCGCCAGGAAATAATTTTTGGGCAAATATTCCCACATCTGTTCCTCGTTTAAAAATTAACTGTTTTTCTTTTGATAAAGAATCCCGCAAATAATAATGACTTTTATAAAGATAAAAATGTTTTAAGCATTGCTCTGCTTTCATAAAAGCAGATTTACTGATTGGAGAGCTCATAAACTTTTAGTTATACTGTTCCAAAGCAAGTCTGCCGATTTATCCCATGAGAAACAATCTTTTCTCTTTTTTCCGTTTTCAATTAATTTATTGCGAAGTGTTGGATTATGATATAACTCAAGCATTCCATCACAAATACTATTTACTTCAAATGGGTTTACTAATAAACCAGCATCTCCTGCAATTTCAGGCATGCTAGTAGTTCTACTACAAATAACAGGTGTTTCACATTGTAATGCTTCCACTATAGGGATTCCAAATCCTTCAAAATATGGCACAAATGCTAAAGCAAAAGCACTTGCCATTATTTTTTCTAGCTCTTCTTGGGGTTGGCGACCAGTAAATATAATATCGTTTTTGAATTTAGATTTATCAATCACTCGTTTCACATCGCCTTCACTTGAGTAAACTGCACCAACTAGTACTAATTTATAATCAGATTGAGATTGTTCTTTAAATAAATCAAAAGCTGTTACTAATCTATTTAAATTTTTACGAGGACTCTGAGAACCTACAAATAAAAAATACGGTTTACCTTGAGAAAATTTATCTCTAATAATTTGTTGCGAAGGATCTGATAATGGAGAAAAACCTTCGTTAATACCATTATAAACCACATCAATTTTATTTGAATCTATTTGATAATTCCTAGAAATATCTTCCTTACTATACTCTGATACCGTAGCAATACGTGTAGCCAATTTTGCATATTTAGGAAAAAAGTGATTGTAATATTTACTCGTTAAAGGTTTTAAATCTTTAGGATTATGTAAAAAATTAATATCGTGTATTACTGGCAATTGTTTGCATTTAGCGCCAGGGGATAAAAATCCATCAGGAGATAAAAACAAATCAGGATTCATCCTGTTTAATAAATTTTTAACCGACACATGAAACCATGCATAATACAAAAATGGATGGCGGGCTTGTGGGCCAAGAACTAAAGGGGTAATATTATCAGAGAAAATAAATTCATCATCGTAGTCTCTATCAAACAAAAAAACAAAATGTACGTCAGGATTATTTTGGGTAATGCGTTTTAGTGTTTGATAACTAAACCACCCAATGCCATCTAATTTATTTTTTAGTAATAAGCGAGTATTGACTACTATTTGCAAGTATTAAATTTTACTGCAAAATAAGGGAAATTTTATTCTTAAAAAATTGATTTATCGAGTTTTATAAACAAAAACTGCTATTAATTCAAGGTAAATATGATTATATTTATTTCATAAATTTAAAGGATATGCAATCAAAATCAACAACCATAAAAGGGTATTTGGAGGAATTACCGGAAGAAAGAGTAGAATCTTTTAATAAACTAAGAACTATTATTCTTAAAAATATTCCCAAAGGCTTTGAAGAGTGTATGAGCTATGGTATGATAGGATACGTTGTTCCTCACAAACTATACCCTAAAGGGTATCATTGTGATCCAAAATTACCATTACCATTCGTGGCTCTTGGTTCTCAAAAAAATTTCATTGCATTACATCATATGGGTATTTACGGGAATCCTACATTATTAGAGTGGTTTGTAAATGAGTACCCAAATCACAGCAAAGCTAAATTAGATATGGGAAAAGGTTGCATACGCTTTAAAAAAATGGACGATATCCCTTATAAACTAATTGGAGAATTAATGAAAAAAGTAAACGTTAAAGAATATATTGCAAAGCACGAAGAGGCTTTGAAGTCACGTTCAAAAAAATAATTAAACCAATACTAAAGGAATATTAATCTTATGCCTCACACTTTCTACAGTTGTACCAAATAATAAATCTTTAAAAGTAGTATGTCCGTGAGTACCCATTACCAGCAAATCGCAATCAGCTACAAGTATAGGAATAACCGATTTTGGACTACCAAATCCTAATTGAAACTCACAATGATAACCTTGTTCTAATAATTGATTTTTATATGCTAATAAATTTTCGCTATCCTCTGTTCTTTCTAAGTCATTAGTTTCGGCACCATACATGACTGCGTTGGTACTTTCTAAAACATGAATTAAAACATAATGTGCATTTTTACCACCTAACTGCAAAGCTTTGTTAATGGCCTTATTATCGCTACTACTAAAGTCAACAGTAACTGCAATAGATGAATATGGTTTAGGTGTTTCGAATACAATTTTAGATATATCTCCATGAAATTGAGAGGATGCTGCTTGTTTTGTTTTTTTAAATAAAGGTTCAAATGTGATGTAAAATAAAATACCTAAACACAGTATCATAAATGGAATAACGATGGAACCAATTAAAATAGCATACTCAGAGTCTTGTAACCATTCTTTAACTTTATTAAACAACATTTGACAGTTTAAAAATACAATTACTGAAACAGAAATCCATGAAGCTACTTTTTGCCATAAGGGAATAACAAATTCTCCCATTCGTTTTTTACTACTTACAAAATGAATTAATGGAATAATAGCAAAGCCTAATTGTAAACTTAATATCACTTGACTCAACACTAATAAGTCGCCCGTTTTTTCTTCTCCTAAAAAATAAATAGTTAAAAATGCAGGAACGATTGCAATTAAACGTGTTAGCAATCTTCGTATCCACGGTTGTAATCTTAAATTGAGATAGCCTTCCATAATGACTTGCCCTGCTAGTGTTCCCGTAACTGTAGAACTCTGTCCGGCTGCAATTAAAGCAATAGCAAATAATAACGGTGCTAATGTACTTCCCAACATAGGCGCCATCATTTTATGAGCATCTTGAATTTCGGTGACTTCAACACCTGTATTAAAGAATGTTGTAGCGGCAATAATTAATATAGCAGCATTTACAAATAAGGCTAAGTTTAAAGCTACGGCACTATCAATAATATTAAAACGAATGGCTTTTTTTATTTCTACTGGCGTTCTTTCAAACTGTCGGGTTTGCACTAACGAAGAATGTAAATATAAATTGTGAGGCATTACCGTAGCGCCAATAATACCAATAGCTATATAAAGTGCATTTTCATTTGTAAACCCAGGGATTAAACCTTTCGAAATTTCAACAATATCTGGTTTTGCAATTAGTAATTGAATAAAAAAGGAGACACCAATAATTGCAACCAACGAAATAATAAAAGCTTCTAATTTTCGAATTCCAGCATTTAATAAAAATAACAGTACAAAACTATCTAGTACTGTAATGCAAACACCACCTAAAATAGATATAGAAGGGAACAGTAAATGAATACCAATGGCCATACCTACTACTTCCGCTAAATCGCAAGCAGCGATGGCAATTTCGGCAAGCACGTATAAAAAGTAATTAATAAATTTTGAGTAATGATCTTTAGATGCTTGTGCTAAATCTCTACCAGATACTACGCCTAATCTAATACAATGGCTTTGAAGTAATAAGGCAATTAAATTGCTCATCACTAATACCCAAATTAAACTGTAACCATATTTGCTACCGCCTTCAATATCTGTAGCCCAGTTTCCTGGATCCATATAGCCTACACTAATCATGTAAGCAGGGCCAATAAATGCTAGTAATTTTCTGAAACCTCCTTTACTAGAAGTGTTTACAGAAGAGTGAACTTCATCTAAAGATTTATGTGAATTGTTTGACAATTACTTTCTTAATTCAAAATTAGCTCCCAAATAAACGCGACGAACCATTTCATCATTTGCTAAGTCTTCGGCAGATCCTGATTTTATAACCTCTCCAGCATATAGTAAATAAGTTCTATCAGTAATGTTTAATGTTTCATGAACATTATGATCCGTTATTAAAATGCCAATATTTTTATTTTTCAAGGTACGTACTACACTTTGAATGTCTTCAACCGCAATAGGATCAACGCCTGCAAAAGGCTCGTCTAATAAGATAAATTTCGGGTCAGTAGCCAGTGCACGAGCAATTTCGGTTCGTCTTCTTTCTCCTCCTGATAATTGGTCGCCTAAATTTTTACGAACATGATGCAAAGCAAATTCATCTAGTAAACTTTCTACTTTATGTTCTTGCTCTGCTTTTGTTTTAGTCGTCATTTGCAAAACAGCACGCAAATTATCTTCAATACTTAATTTTCTAAAAACTGATGCTTCTTGAGGTAAATAACCAACGCCTAATTGCGCTCGTCGGTACATAGGTTCAGCGGTAATATCTTTATCATCCAAATATATTTTGCCAGAGTTAGGCTTTACCATTCCCACAATCATATAAAAAGAGGTTGTTTTACCAGCACCATTAGGACCTAATAATCCAACAATTTCGCCTTGTTGCACTTGAACGCTTACGTTATTAGCAACCGTACGATTTTTATATTTTTTTACTAAATTTTCTGAGCGAAGTATCATAATCTTAAACTATTATCTACCAAATATACTCAAGATAGGCGAAGTAAAATTACAAAAAATGTGAAGGAGTAATTTTGGGTTTTTTGGGTTACCAAAAATATTTTTTGTATAAAATTAAAATGCTAGTTGGAAGCCAAATTTCACGCCAAAATTATCAATAGCTTTTGATCTGTGGTATGTAGAACGCCATAATGCATCTATTCTAAATACTTTAAAAATATTTTCGATACCAGCACTTACTTCTACATAAGGCTCATTACCTAAAGCATTTAAAGTTGTTGGGAATATAAGTGTTTTTCTATTTTTTTCGTTTACGGAACCCCAAAGCGCTTTACAGGTAACTACTTCTCGCCATTTTAATTTTTTGAGCAAAGGCACTTTGTTAAATAACAATCCTTCAAAGTGATGAAACATACCAACTGAGGCGTATTGATCGCTGGCAAATTCATAATACTTCATCATATTAAATGACATGTAATCGTATACGTACGTTTCATTACCACCATGCAATTCCATTAAAGGATATGGAACAGCTCCAAATATTTTTCCAACTTCCGCTGTGTAATCAGTGTATCCTAATAAAGAAACTAAACGAATTCTGTCGCTAATATTTAAAACAACTTTTTGGTAATCATACTCGCCCCTAAACGCATTTTGAAGTGATTTAGAATACGTTCCTTGAAATACTGGCCATTTTGTTCCTAAACTAATTCTGCTAAAATCGCCGCTGATAAACTTCTCTTTATATGCAAATCTGAGTGTTAATTTCGCTTCTGTATTTTTAATATTTTCTTTAACAGCAATACTTCCGTCATTTTTATAATATGTATAAGCATTTGCTAATAAAGGTGTAATAGTTCTTCCAATCAAAGTTACTTTTGAAGTAAATCCATCCACCCATTCTCTTTCGTACCATGCGTAGGTTTGATCTACTCGCGTTAAATTAGTTAAAGGGCTTGTTCTAAATAAAGAGGCAAAAATATTGTCCTGAGAAAATCCATTTTGACTTTGCCCTAAAATTTCGTAATCGCTTTTATAAGTCATTCCTATGAGTTGCCTGTGAGGTTTTTTAGAAATAAAACTCTTAAAGCCTAAACTATATTTAAATTTTTCATCATTAAAACCATAGGCTACATAGCCCTGTAATTCATACCATCGACTAAATTTACTGCTTGTTCTTCCACCAAAACGTGTTCTCAAACCCTCTACCCTGTTATAACTAACTAAATTAAAATAAGGACCAATCTCAAAATTATTTACCACTTTATAGCCCGACACAAAAATAGTTAACACATCCACCCAGGTTTTATATACTGGCAAAGTTTTGATGGTATCAATCATGTGATAAATCTTTTTCTCTCGAACAGATAAGCTATCATGTCGATTCTTATCCCAAAATTCATTAGTGTATAATAAGGCAGAATCCTCCACAATAATTTTATCCCCAAATTCATAAAACTTAGTATCCTTTGGTTGATTAATTTTAAAATCTTTATACGATGTCGTTTTTCGTCCGTAAATACCTACCTGATTTTTATTCATAGCAAAATCAATTACTAATCTATCTTTGCTCAACATCCAAGTACTATCAATTTGAGTGAATTCCTGAACAATATTAGCTGCGTTAATAAAGTTTATATTGGCATCTTTTGGAATACTCATTTCTAAACGTTTAACAGCCCAAGTAGTATCCGAAATCCACATATTGCCACTAAAACATAGTTCTTGTGGTCGTTTAGATTTAAATCTAATATGATAACAACGAGTACTACCAATAAACAAACTGTCCTCTAAATAATATTTGTAATAAAATAACCCGTTATCAGAAATGGGACTGACAAAATCTTTATTAAACACTAATATGTGATTATCGTATACGTTAATATTTTGGTACATGTCGCCCATTACGGAAGTAACACTAGTGTTTTCAATACCTGTGATTTTGTTAGCCCTAATTACTTCTTTTTTCAAAGTAGGATTACTACGATAATACACATCCGAAATAGCCTCTGTAATAAAAATTGGTAGCGATGGTTTTTCACCAGAATTGGCGCTATCCACATTGTCAAACACAAATTTTATAGGTTTAAACAATTTTTTTTCACGCATTTCTTTTGGAATACGATTTAAATCAAACTCTACTTTATTATAAGTTTCGTATTGATAAGCGTCTAATTTGCGTTTATTGTTAAATTCTTTATTAGCGATTACGTTTCTAATAATACGATGGGCAGGATTTTCACCTGCTTTTACAACAACCTCTAGTAAATTAACCCCTTCTAAAACCATGGGCATATTTACAACTTGGCTTTCTCCGCGTTTAATGGCTCGTGTTAATTTTTTGTAGCTAACATAAGTGGATACAATGGAATCACCTAATTTGGAAGTTGTAATTGAATAGTTTCCATCAAAATCAGTGGTTCCGCCAACTGTTGTTCCTTTTATTAAAACAGGAACAAAGGGCAAAGGCTCTTTTGATTCAGAATCAAACACTTTACCACTAATTGTGTAGGTTTGAGCACACAAAGACAAACTCGTTAATACAAGTAGGAGAAAAGCATAAAAAAAGTTCGGTTTCCGCATTAATTTTAATGAACTTAAAAGTAACAATAAGTTCTAAACTCATCAACTTTATTTTGTAAAAATTGTTTATACTTGGGGTAAGATTTTATGGCAAAATACGACGCAGTTATAATAGGAAGTGGTTTAGGTGGCTTATGCACAGCATACATTTTAGCCAAACACGGAATGAAAGTTTGTGTTTTGGAAAAAAACAGACAGGTTGGTGGCTCTCTACAAATATATAGTAGAGATAAAACCATATTTGAAACAGGCGTTCATTATTTGGGAGGCTTAGAAGAAGGGCAGAATTTGCATAGCTACTTTAAATATTTTAATATCTTAAATGGTCTTAAATTACAAAAATTAGACGAAGATGGTTTTGATGTTATAAGCTTTGAAGGTGATGAACAACACTATCCTCACGCTCAGGGTTACGACAACTTTATTGAAAGATTAGCGGCAATCTTCCCTCATGAAAGAGAAGCGCTAAAACTATACATTCAAAAAGTGAGAGAAACTTGCGCTGATTTTCCAATGTATAATTTGTCGAGTAATAAAAAAGATTTTACTAATGCATGGCACTTACAAATTGATTCACAAACGTTTATCAATTCCATTTTTAAAGATCCAAAACTACAAAAAGTAATTGGAGGAAATAATATGCTATATGCTGGAGTTGCTGGTAAATCTCCTTTTTACGTGCACGCATTGGTTGTTAATTCATATATTGAAAGTTCTTACAGATGTATTGACGGAAGCTCACAAATTGCAAAAATAATGAGTAATAACATTAAAGCAATGGGTGGTGAAATATTAAATTATCATGAAGCTACCCGTTTTAATTTTAATGGTGATAATATTGAATCGGTTGAATTGACAACAGGTGAACGTGTAGAAGGAAAAACATTTGTATCTGCTATTGATCTTGCTAAAACTATTGACATGGTAGATGGTCCGCAATTACGAACTGCTTATAAAAACAGATTAAAAAATTTAGAAAGCACTGTATCAGCATTTTTATTAAACGTGGTTGTAAAACCAAATGCTTTAGAACATTTAAATCATAATATTTACCATTTACGAAATCATGATGTTTGGGCAGGGCCTTTTTATGAGGTGCAAAACTGGCCCGAATCGGTTGCCGTCTTTGGAAATACAAATTCAAAAAATCCAGCATATACCGAGAATTTTACTGCTATGGGTTATATGCGTTTTGATGAATGTGAAAAATGGTGGGATACAAAAAGTATTATTCCTAATAATATTAATTATAGAGGTGATGATTACGAAGCTTTTAAAATAGAAAAATCCGAGAAATTGCTCGACTTATTAGAGGCACGTATGCCTGGCATTCGATCAAAAGTACAATCTTATACAAGTGCTACTCCTATTACTTACAGAGATTATATTGGCAGTAAAGATGGCTCGCTATATGGCGCTATTAAAGATTATAAAGAACCCTTAAAAACATTTATCACACCTCGTACAAAAGTAAATAATTTATTTTTAACCGGACAAAATCTAAATCTTCATGGCGTATTAGGGGTTACTGTAAGCTCAGTAGTTACTTGCACGGAAATATTAGGAGACCCATTTTTAATAGATAAAATTCGGGAATGCAAATAAGCTATAAGAGATAAGTTATGAGGTGAAAATTATTAAGACAACAATTTTTAATTCATGGACTTAATTTTACAACTTCGTAATTTCAAAAAGATAAACTAACATAACTTAAAACTCATCATTCATAACTAAACAACATGTTAACTCTTACTCCTTCCGAATTAAATGTTCCTCAATTGCATCAATATTTATTAGGCGCTATAGGTCCTCGCCCTATTTGTTTTGCAAGCACAGTTGATGCGGCAGGAAACCACAATCTAGCACCCTTTAGTTTTTTTAATGTGTTTAGTGCAAAACCTCCTATTGCTATTTTTTCTCCAAATTTAAGCGGAAGAACTGGTCAACCAAAAGATACACATTTAAACATTAAAGAAGTGCCTGAGTGCGTCATCAATATCGTGAACTATAATATGGTTCAGCAAATGAGCTTAGCAAGTAGTCCGTACGAAAAAGGCGTAAGCGAATTTACAAAAGCAGGTTTTACGCCTATTGCCTCTGAATTAATAAAACCGATGCGAGTTAAGGAAAGTCCTGTGCAATTAGAATGCAAAGTATTTGAAGTAAAAGAAATTGGCAATTGCAATTTAGTGATGTGTGAGATTGTAAAAATACACATTGATGAATCTATATTAAATGAACATAACTTAATTGACCAACAAAAAATAGATTTAGTAGCGCGTATGGGTGGCAACTGGTATTGCCGTGCACATGGTGATGCGTTATTTGAAATTGAAAAACCAATTACCACAATTGGAATTGGTTTTGATAATATGCCTAGTTCTATTAAATCGAGTGTTGTGTTAACGGGTAATAATTTAGGCCAATTAGGCAACGTTGAAGTATTACCAACTAAAGAGGAAGTGGAAAATTACAACAAAACAATGTCACAAAAATTTTCGACCGAAACAGAAAAGCATCAATACGCTAAAACATTGTTAGAAATAAATAAAGTAAAAGAAGCCTGGTGCGTATTATTAAGTTAATGCTACCTTTACTATAAGATTAGTTAATTCTTAAATCTTGGGCATTACATATTCAATATACCCTGTGGTGGGTATAGTTAGATTAAATAGATGAATTAATTTTGAAATATCATATAAAAACGAAAACTATGAAAAAAAATCTGCTTACTATTTCATTAGTCCTTTCAGCATTTTCATTACAAGTAATGGCAAATACTGAACCATCATTAAAAGACAAAACTCCTGTTTTTCTGATTAAAAAGAAAAATACATTCATGAAAGATGATGCGCCTGTTAGTTCGCCAAAAAACGTTATTAAACTAAATCTTTCGCAATTAGCAATCACTAATATTTCTCTACAATATGAACGTGGGTTTCATAAAAATTTTTCTGCTGCATTAGGTATTAGTTATTTAATACCTAGACAAATTCCTTCGCAAATATTCACGCCTTCTGATGATGGTTCTGGATATGTGTTGCCTAAATTTAGCGGATGGTCGGTTACCCCTGAAATTCGTTTTTACCCAGGAAAGAAAGTGAAGCATCAAGCACCACACGGCTTTTATATGGCACCATACTTCAGATACTCAAAATATACCTTAAAAAGCGATTATGTTGATATTGATTCAACTTCTGGTGATCGTCATAACTATGCGGTAAAAGCAAACTACTCTGGATTTACTGCTGGCTTAATGCTAGGTTCACAATGGTTAATTGGCAAACATTTTTCAATTGACTGGTGGATAGTAGGTGGTGGATATGGTAAAGCTAAATTTAAAATTTTTGCAGAGTCTACTGATGGAAGTATTAATTTATCTCCGCAAGAACAAGAAGACCTTAAAGCAGATATTAAAGAAAATACTTCAGAACTTGGAAGTTTTGGAAATGGTGAAGTAACTGTTGAAACGACTTCAAATTCAGCAACTGCAACTGTTACTGGCTTACCAATGATAAGCTTAAGAGGCTTTGGTTTAACATTAGGATTTACTTTTTAGAATATATTACACTAGCATTAAATTAAAAGGCTCTTTTATAAAGGGTCTTTTTTTATGTCCGATATTTATATTGCATTGAAATCCATCAGTTTTAAAACTCATATAGATAAGTTTAGTTATTTTACTTATTGATTTACAATTCTTAAAACCTGTTGACCAGAATCTGTATATACAAAGACAAAATAAATACCCTTGCTTTTATTTGTAAGATCAATTTTGTTTTTGCCAACAAGTAACTCGTCGCTGTATATTAAAGTTCCAATAGTATTATAAATATATACTTTGGATTTTACAGGAATCTCTGTGAAAAATAATCCGTTGTTAGGATTAGGATATACCTTCACTGTTTTCTCCATTAAAGCATTATTAACTAATAAAGTTGGAATAGATGAGCAAACTCCTGTATCAACAACTGTAATACATTTTGTGGTTAGATGGGTACAATTAAAATCATCTATGACTGAGAGTGTATAGCAATGAGAGCCTATAACATTTGGTTTTACCAAAATGGTATCGCCCTGTGTTGAAGTAATAGATGAATTTGGCAGCCACGACTGAGAAACTACGGCGGGTGTAAAAGATAAATTAGCCGGTATATTGCTTTGATTGAAATTTATACCCCATTTAAAGATATATCCGTTGTCTGAACCTAAATTATCTGTTACTTTTATACACCAATTTCCATTGAATGGACAACCAATTAAATTACTAAAACTCTGCGTAGGAGAATATGTACCAGCAGCAATAGATGTGTAGGGAGGCGTTCCCTGTCCTGCAATTGTTGGTCCATTACAAAGTAATACACTCCCACTTGCCGAAAAACAGTAATCTGATCCAATGCCTGGTCCAACAGCAGGATCGTCCAATGGGGCACCTAAATAATTATAAATACCACCCGGGTAATCTTTTAAATTGCAGGTTTGCCCGTTGGGGCAAATTATTTGTATGGATAAATCTCCCTGGTAGGAGTGCTCAAGGTTCAAACAAATACTAGCTATATCATTAGCAGAAGTTACTGTTTGACCAAAGTTAAAACTATTTACATTCATACATGTTGAGTAAGAAATTCCTGAGCCATCCGGTAAAAATGTTCCGGCATTTGTTACAAAGGTGCTTGTTTTAATTGGAGGCGGCGGTGCCATCGCCAAACCCGAAATAAAAGTTGAATCACCCAAACAAATCAAAGAATCTGCAACAGAAACTAAAGAGAAAGAAGGTGTTACTGAAACATGAACTGTTTTAGTAATAAAATTTGAATTTGCGCAACCATTGGCATCAGTTATACTCATATTAACTGAATAAGCTCCCCCTGTTGTATAAGCAACAACACCTGTTGAATCGTTTGCAAAAGTTCCATTACCAAAATTCCAACTATAGTTAGCGCCAATTCCTGAATTAGAAAAATTTCCACTGCCATTAAATGTAATTGATTGCCCCTGACATACTCTAATAATACCATTACCATCAGGAGCTGGGGTTGAATTATTAAAAACAGAAGTAATAATTTGACAAGGAAGTATACATGATATACTGGCGGCCCAACCCGAATAATTTAATGAATTATCGGAAACGAATCTAAACGTTAAACAACCAGATGTATTAATTGCACTTGCCTGAACTGTAGATGATACTAGCGCTGTACCCGAATAAGTTCCTAATAAAGATGCAGATGTATTTTGTCCATCATATATGTACAAATAATCCAAATTGTTTTCTGTAGCAAAAGTAGAAAATACCAGCTTCATTTTAGCGCCGCTTGTTGAAGGACAAAAGGTTACTGTGCGAGTTTCGCTTGCAGTATATGTACCGCTTGAACCACCTGAGTCATAAAAGTTCCCGGAACAGGTTGTGTAAGTTGTATTTGTAGCCGGCATATTGTAGGTTTGCGCAAAGCCATTTAAAAAAAAACATAATTGAAGTATAGTAAATATTTTTTTCATAATTTTATTACTGTAGAAAATCAGAGTATAAGTAAATATACAAATTAAGCGCCATGAAACCAATTTCCTTTAAAACTCATATAGATAAACTAAGCTATTTAAAAACCTTTTATTTAGAAGTGCCAGCTACCATTGTTAAAACTATTGGTGGTATTGGTAAAGTGCGTTTACTGTGTGAAGTTAATAAGCAAATAACATTTCAATGCGGATTAATGTCATTGCCTGAAGGCAAAGCCTACATTTCCATTAACGGCAAACGTATGAAAGAGTTAGGTATTGAAAATGGTGATACAGTAAACGTTATTTTAACAGAAGACAAAAGTGAGTTTGGGGTTGATGTACCCGAAGAATTACAAGAATTATTTAAACAAGATTCAGAAGGCAAACGTCGTTTTGATTTATTAAAACCTGGAATGCAACGTTACATTTTAAATTTTGTAAATACAGTAAAATCTCCGCAACTAAGAGTTGATAAAGCTTTTATGTTTATTAGCAATTTAAAAAACTTAACACCAGGTAAAGAAACGTTTAAAGAGATATTGGGGAAATAATAAAAAAACATTTTTACTGGCTATAAAATTTGTAAATTTGGTAAAACGGCAAGGATGAAAAACAGCGACATATACAACCAAAATACGGATATATGGATGATAAAATCATCCATATAAGCTAGTTATTGCCAAGCGGTTGACGAGAACCGACAAACTAAATTTAGACAAACCTACATTTCAATTTCGTGGTGACAATTACATATTTTTAAAATATGAACTTCGTTTTGACCTCACTAAATTCGGTCGACCTAAACGCAGACTGAACTGTGTTTTTGAGATTTCTGTGTATGAGAAACTTCACTAAACGTAAAATAATACTTGAGTAAAGTAAATATGATCAACTGTGTCTTTGAGATTTCTGTGTATGAGTAAGTGAAAATTATGAACATGGTTTGTTTCTGTGTATGCGGAAACGAACTAAGTGCAATTAAATAAACCGCCTAGGCAATAACAGCACCTAAATTCAATTTGGGCGGAAGTATAAGGCATTTGCAAACAAAGTCCCTTCGGGAAAGAAAATTATTTTGCTTTGCAAATGTCCAATAAACATTTAGCTTTGTCAGTAATATTTCGGTAGAAAGTGTTTCAAAACCCAAACTGAAATTTAGCTCCAAAACGTTATACGGCAGCGTTAGACAAGCAACATAGAAACTACATTTAGACACCAAAGTTCACTTTCTTTTACTTCACATTTCAAATTCGGTGGCGAGAATTTAGAAACGGCATTTATTTAGCAACGTGTTGACCTCACAAAACGTATCGACCTAAACGCAGACAACAAACTACGTTTGTGCATTTCGGTAGACAAAATCGTTGTATGCAAAACGTATCGACCTTTGTGCAGAAACCGAACTGTAAAATAACTTCTGTTATAAGTTATTCGTAGAAACGTTAACATAAATGTAGCTTCGTAATAGTTACCTTGCAGAAACGAAAGCTGTGTTTAAACTAACCGCAGAAAGGAAAACGCCGACCGTATAACACACGCTAAGCAACAATTTGGCAGACATCAAAGCTTTTGCAAAAGCGGTCACTTCGTGAAGGACAATTATTTTCGCTTTGCAAAAGTCCATTAAACATTTATCTTTGTTAAAAGCATTTCGGCAAGAAACGGTTTCAACTCAAATCGATTGCTTAGCGCGAAAACGTTATAACTAAGCCGTTGGACAGAACTAAATATCGAATATTACATATAATTTTTTTCCACTGACAAAACTATTGACCAAATGAAATCTATTTTTTTACTTCTATTCTTTTCAAATTTTATTTTTTCTCAGTCAATACTTGGGAAATTTTACAGAACACAAGGCATTGCACACCGAGCTATTAGCACATTGACAATTTTATCTAAAGGACGCTATAGTTATACAATGAAAAATACTAGTTCAGGACGATTGGTATATTCTTCAAAAGGTCATTGGGAAATGAATGGGGACACTTTATTCTTGACTTGTAAAAAACACAGTTCTACAAACGACAGCATTGCTGAAACATACGAATATGTGTATGTAAAATACTTATATACCAACAATCTTTTAAAAAAAATAAATAGTAATGGACAAGTCGACGACTATGTATTATTTACTAGAAATAAATACTCTGAGTGACAATCTACATAGAACTGACTTAACTGTGTACAACGGCCTAAGTTATAACACACGGTTTATTCAATTTGGGCAGAAGTATAAGGCATTTGCAAAAGCGGTCGCTCTCGCGAAAGACAATTATTTTCGCTTTGCAAATGTCTAAAAAACATTGTATCATTGTCAGTAATATTTCGGTAGAAAACGGTTTCAAAACCCAAACTGCAATAAACCGCGAAAACGTTAGCTGCAATAGTATAGAAAAACACGATGCGAAGAATATATACACAACTTTTAATTTTCATTAGCATTAGTCTATTTTCGCAGACAACGGACATAATTCTTGGAAAAAGATTTCAAAATGTAGAATTTGGTTCTACAACATGTAGACAAATTAAAAAAAAGTTTCGTGGACAAAAACGCATAGTAGACAAATCAACATCATACATAACGACAGTTGTTAAATGTTATAGAGCAAATTATTTAACGGTAAATTACGTTGACATCGGACTAACTTTTAAATTTAAAAAAGGTGATAAAAATAAAACATATAAGCTGACCAAAATTGTACTTGACAGTTTATCTATGGATTATATAAATTACTCTATACAAGTTAATAAATCTACCGTAAATGACGTGATTGAAAAATTTGGGAATGCTAATCAAAATGAAGATTCAAAATTACTCTACGGCGCTAACAGCATATTTTTTTTATACGACAAAGCTTTAATTATCCGTAGAATTGAAATTAATTCGAACAAAATAAAAGAACTTTAAAACTACAGCAGCTAACACACGGTTTATTCAAGCCTTGCAGACAACAAAGCAATTGCAAAAGCGGTAGAAACTTTTTTAATTTTTGCTTTGCAATTGCATAGCAACATTGTATCTTTATTTAAACATTTCGGTAGACATCGGTTCCAAAACGGCCTGAAATAAACCGCGAAAACGTTATAAGTAATAGGGCGAAAATCCCTGTAGAAACTAAAACATGAAACTTAAAATATTACTTTTCATATTGACAAGCCTGTTTCTTGTTTCTTGTTCCGAGGGATTCGAGCAAAGCTACGACAACTATGAGAATTATAATAAAGAAGCAACTCTTAGGAATAAAACTTGGTTTCCTGATATTATCACCGAAGACAGCTATAATCTAAAAAACGATTCTTATCTCGACCCGCTCTGCGCTTTTGGCGTTTTCAATTATTCAAATACAATCTATTATGATTCAATCTTTACTAACTCAAAAAGTATCGACCGCGCAATATTCAATGAAAAAGTTAATATCCATTCAAACCGTAGACCTAGGTGGTTTTTAGACCCTGAATTGGTTTCAAAAGATAGTCTCGAAACAATTCAAATAAAACGGTTTTATATAGCAAGAGATAAAGAGCAAAAGAAAATCTACTTTATTATATCAAACTAGGTCGGTAGACCTGCATGTGCTACAAAGCGAAAGTATTATGTGCCCTACAACTTATAACAGCACCTAAATTCAATTTGGGCATTCGGCTGCGGCATTTGCAAAAGCAGTCGCTCCCGCGAAAGACAATTATTTTCGCTTTGCAAATGTCCATTAAATATTTAGCTTTGTCAGTAATATTTCGGTAGACAATGTTTCAAAACCCAAACTGAAATTTAGCTCCAAA
>JBKJPW010000164.1:0-11080 GCA_046594225.1 Bacteroidia bacterium | reverse complement strand
CTGCCAATGAATTAAAATTATTTGCAGATAATTTTTCTTTCTTCGATTTATTTGCCTTTGGCATAGTATACGCCATAAAAATATAATTCTCAATTTTAATTATTTGCTCTTTAATAGCCATATTAAATAAAGCTCTTATCCTTTTAAGATTAGTATAAACTGTTGATCCCTGTTGACCTTTACCATATAAATAATTTTCATAGCCTTTTAAAATAAAAATACTTATTTGTTGAAAATCAAGATCGCCTAGTTTTTCCTTAAGAACATATTCGTTCCAATTATTTAAAGTTTGCTGATAGCCCTTTTTGTGATTATAATTAAGCATTTGGCTCATTTTTATTTCACAGTACTTGGTAAGTGATTGAGATGTATGGATATTCTTAACAGAATGAATAAGTGTTTCTGGAGTCAAAACTTTTTTTTCAACAGCTCCTGCAAAAACTAAATCATCATATTGATCAATTAATGTTCTGAGGTCCGCATTAATTTTATGATGATTAGGGTGATTGTAAACCCATTTTAAATTATGGTTTTTACTTTTAAATTGATTGGCTTTAACTGCTACGTTTGCTTTAATTCTTTTTTTCTTATTACCTTCTTGAATACGAATATATATCTCGTATAGTCCATTTCGATTGGGTTTACTCGAAAGTTCTAAAGCTGCTTTCATTGTTGGAGGTATTGATTTTAATACAAAAATATACAAAATCCACCTCTGCATCCACCTCTAAATTTAAAAAACCTTGCAATCTATTGATTAGCAAGGTTTTAAAAGTTATTCACTGTAGCCCGTACGGGAATCGAACCCGTGTTTCTTCCGTGAAAGGGAAACGTCCTAACCCCTAGACGAACGGGCCATTTATTCATTTCCTTTGCTAAAAGCATCGGCCATTGAATTAATGGGAGTGCAAATTTACTATAATTTTCTTATTTCCAAAAAAAATAATGAAAATTATGAAAATCTTTTTCCCCTGTATTTCTCAATAGCTTTCACAACTGTACTTTGTAGTAAAAAAGCCAATATTAGTGAGCATAAAACCACTGTATATCCATAAAATGACATATACTTAGGATGTTCAAAAAACCAGCCCCTAAACACACTTACAATCATATGGTGACAGATATATAAAGAAAATGATAATTCCCCTATAAAACGATCAATATGATTGTTTTTAAAGGAGATAAATAGGAACGGCAAGGAACTTAATACCAATATATAAAATAGGCTATTTCTTAAGTTCTCTTCTATCTGCATTTCATCAACAAAAAACACACCTAATATGCAAAGAGTTAATAATACATATCCAATAAGAGGCGAAATAGATTTGTATTGAATTTGTTTATAAAATACATAAGCCAAGCTACCTGCCATAAAAAATGCCAATTCAAAAGGAAAAAATCGATAAGTCCACGGATCGAAGCACAAATAGTATACATGGTCAAAAAAAGCTTTAGCCGCCAATCCAATAATCACTAAAGTTAATTGCCACTTATAATTTTTAGTTACTAAAAAAGGTGCTATTAAATAAAACATAAATTCAATACTGATAGACCAAGCCTGAGGAACCAATAAATACTGATAGCCTGTATGTTTATAGGATAAAACATTGTAAGTCAATATTGGTTGACATAATTCATCTAAACGCAAAAAATATAAAACATCTTGTCCCATCACAACTATGTTTTCCATCACAAAATAAAATATAGTGAGTCCTGACAAACAATTATAGTTATTGATGTATCGAGAAAGATAAAAAGCCTTATCAAAAACGAAATATCCAATAATAGAGAACAAAAGTGCAGTCACCAAGACTATCCAGTAAACAGGAAAAATGCGATAAAAACGACTGAGTATAAATTTTTTATAACTACCTACTCCAATGTATTTTTCGTTTAAAATCAATGCCATATAAAAGCCTGAAATAATATAAAAAGATTCTACTGCTACTTGCCCACCACACATATGCAGCCCAAAAATCTTGAACGAGTGGTAAACCACCACAGCTAAAGCTAATATCGTTCTTAAAATTCCCATTGGGTTAAATATAAAAACAAAAAAACTGATAACGTCTGTTACCAGTTTTTTAATGGATTGAAAATCAGAACCTATTAATCTACCTTTTCCATTACTTTTTTAGCATCATCTACTATTTTTTTCTGAGCTTCAATTTCCGACTTTTTCTTCACTTGATCAGCCTCGTTTTTAGAGATATTATCTTCCGCTTTCTTTATTTTCCCTTTGTAATCTTCAATGTCAGATTTAGAATTTTTGTTATCTTTTTCTAAATCTTTTTGATTGTCTTCTAATTTACCTAATACTTTTTCAAGATCTTTAACTTTATCACCCATTGATTCTTTGGTAGTTTTAACAGCAAAATCTTTAATCATTTTTTTCGCAAAACCATGTTTATCACCATCAGAGCTTGTTAAATAAGCTCCGCCTAAATCAAATGCTACATGGATAGTAACTGTTTTGGCAGTTTTATCTTCGTCAAATTTAGCGTAAACATCTACTGGATTATTCCCCCAATCTTTAATGACAATATTATCTCCAAATATTTCACCATTATCACTCTTTACCTTTTCATTTTTAAAGTCTTTTAAAAGGCTTTTCCATTTACTTTCTACATCATCTTTAGATGTTTCATAAATAGTAGTTGTATAAGCATTATGGCTACCATTTGCAAATTTCTCAGAACCATCTTTTACAGATATTTTTTGAGCTTCCGCTGTTGTTAAAGCAAATAATGCCGCTATAGTTAATATAATTTTTTTCATAAATATTTTTTTAATGTTATGGTCACTTATTATTATTCCGAATCTATATACGAATATACGAATCTATGTTTAATTTCAGTTCGTATTTTTCATGTAAATTCGTAATTCTAGTCAACATCCGTTACACCACCAGAAATAATAAATTTCATAGCTTCTCCCCCTTCAATTGGTAATGGAGTGATTTGTTCTTTAGGAACAATAACCATTCTACCTGAAAACGAATAAGAATAAGGAAGATATACCGCATATTTCTCTTTAATTCCCCATTCACTTAAATCATCCTGAGTAATAAAACCCATTTCTTGAATATTAGCCTGTGGATTTGTTAAAACCAATACTGGTTTGGTAAATCGTTTTTTATTACCCATAAACGCATTCATAAAATCTTTAATAGGAGAATAAATGTGACGGATAAATGGTGCATGCTCTAGTTTCTCTTCAAAATAGGCAAACAATTTTTTAAAAATATACGACGAGGCCAATAAACCAATAATAGTAATAAATATCAGTAAAGAAATAAAAGAAATAATAGTGTCTAAAAAAGGGCTGCCTGTTAATCCTACAAAAGAAAATACCCCTTCAAAAAAACGAAACAGTTGAACAAAAATAATAACGGTAAATCCTAATGGAATACATAAAATCAATCCTTGTAAAAAATATTTTAATAGTTTGTTCATTTTATACCCAGTTAATTCCTTTTTTTAATTTTTGTAATGTATTCTCTTCTTGCGAACCTTCTTTGGTTTTAAAATCATACGCCCAACTTGCGTTTGCTGGTAAACTCATTAAAATAGACTCTACACGTCCATTTGTTTCTAACCCAAACTTTGTTCCTTTATCGTAAACTAAATTAAACTCTACATAGCGTCCGCGACGTAACAACTGCCATTGTTTTTGTTCCTGAGTAAATAGTTTATTTTTATTTTTGTGCATTAAAGCTAAATAAGTTGGGGCAAAAGATTGACCAACATCTTGCCAAAATGCAAAGTTTTGTTCAAAATTTAGATATTCATTCTCATTTAATCGGTCAAAAAATATACCGCCAATTCCTCGAGTTTCTTTACGATGATTAATAAAAAAATAGTCATCAGCCCAACTTTTAAATTTTGGATAGTAAGACGAATGATGTTTATCACAAACCGTCTTTAATTGTTGATGAAAAAATACCGCATCTTCATCTATAATATAATGTGGTGTTAAATCAATACCACCACCTAACCATTTAGTGCCATTACTCATTTCAAAATAACGGATATTCATGTGAATAATAGGCACTAAAGGACTTTGAGGATGAATAACAATAGATATACCAGTTGCAAAGAACTGCCCCTCCTCAATCATTCCGCCAACTGGCGGAAAGGACAAGGTGTGTTCTTTTTCTTTTAATAAAAAATCGGGGGTTTTGCCGCTTACTGCCGAAAACATCACGCCTCCTTTTTCAATCACATTACCATTTTCAATTACTCTTGATCGTCCGCCACCACCTTCTTCGCGAGTCCAATTTTCTTCTTTAAATTTAGATAAACCATCTTCGGTTTCAAGTGCTTGACAAATATTATTTTGTAATGTTTTTAACCATTCTGTAATATTTTCTTTAGTTATTTCCATCCTATTTTCTGTAGCTGATAATTGGAATATTTATAAATGGTACTGGCTCTATTTTCAAATCCGGTTTCAGTATCAGGCCTATAAAACTTAAAATCTAGTGATACTCCACTCCAATTATTTTTGTCCAAATTCAAAAAGAAATCTGGCCCCTGAGTTTTTAAATGAGATAAATAATACGTAGCTATATCAAATCCTTCAAAGTATTTTTCAGAAGGATCTCCTATATAAAATTCCTGATAATGTTTTGCTAATTGACGAGTAACAGAATCTTTAAAATTAATATGATTAGTAGATGCGAAATGAAATTGTAATGAATTCAAATAATCTTGGTCTAAATTATCAATGTTAGCAACACTATTAAAGCCCATTAAAATAATCTCTTTTTTATCGGAGAACACATTTAGCTGAGTGATGAAATCTTGCAAATACACTTGATTATTAGTTAACACAATAATTATATTTTTTTTACCAGCTACATATGCTCCTTTTACACCAGCAATTCCCTTTACTTCACTAATACTATCTTTTACTGTTTTATTATGACTAGTTAATCCTTCATTGTACTTGTTTTTAAATGATTTAATATAGGGTTGATCTTTTAATGTTGTGTTAACAATAATAAGGTTAGCAGAGGATAAAGAATCTAAACTATAATCTGCCAAACTTTCAATTAAGGAATAAACCGATGGCGTTAATTTACTAACTAAAGGATTATCAAATAAGATTTTGTTATGTTGAATAACCGGAGATATAATGGGTGTATGATCTATCTTAGCATATTTAGATACAATTTTAAATACACTTGCATACAAGGGGCCAAAAATCACATCTAGTGATTTGAAATCAGTTGTTTTGCAAATAGCTTCAATTTTTGCTGAATCTCTATCATCAGTATCATATAAATAAATATTAACATCAAAATCTTTAGATATTAATGAATCTACCGCCTTTTTAAAACCAATATAAAAATCTAATGCCAAAGATTGAGCTTGAGGGAAAGAGGCTTTTGCTCTTGCTAAGTCATCAATATTAATACTCTCACTTTCTGTTAACTTGAATGGTAAAAACAACCCAATGTTATACAACGTCTTTTTAGATTTATGAATAGTTGTTGTATCTTTTTTTTCAATAACAGTGGGTGTTGAGTTTGAGGAAAGAGTTGTTACATCTGCTTGTAGTCTTTTTAAAGCAATCTTCAATACCTGGCCCTGTTTTACTCCATCTTTTATTTCAGGATTCCATTTCAATAAATCATCTTGTAACACATTTAATTTTTTTGAAATACCGTAAACGGTTTCACCACTTAAAACAGTGTAAGAATCTGATGCTGATAGAGAAACAGTGTTGATGGTTGTTGTACTTTTTTTCTTTTCTCCCACTATTACATAATCACCTTCTTTTAAGCCACTATTTATATATGGATGATTATAAGAAATTAATTTTTTTTCTTCAATATTATATTTTTTTGTAATAGAATAAATAGTTTCGCCTTTTAATACTTTGTGGTACACAAATCTGTTTGTATCAGCAGCTGATGTTTGACGAGGCAATAAACTTTCAAAAGGAATTTTTAGTTCTTGTCCAGGCTTTAAACCATCAATAGCTTCATCATTTTCTGCAAGGATAGAATTTACGTCCATACTGTAAGTTTTAGCTATAGCATATAGACTTTGTCCTTTTTCTACTTTATGAATGTAGTATTTTTTACCATTAATGGTTTTAACGTCTGTAGATTTTGTTTGCGCGTCGAAAATAAAAGAAATAAGACACAAGATAAATGACAAGGTAAATTTTAAATATGTCATTTTTATGTTGTTCATATATCTTTTCAAACTATTATTATTTTATGTATGCTCTCGTGACTGCAGTTCGAATAAAGATAACAATTCTTAATTTTGACTTCTAAATTCTTAATTAAAAACTATTCCCACTCAATAGTAGCTGGCGGTTTAGAGCTAATGTCGTAAACTACTCTATTAACACCTTTTACTTTATTGATAATATCATTAGATACCTTTGCTAAAAACTCGTAAGGTAAATGACACCAATCTGCAGTCATTCCATCAGTTGATGAAACAGCACGTAATGCAACAACTTTTTCGTAAGTACGCTCATCGCCCATTACACCAACACTTTGTATTGGCAATAAAATAGCACCCGCTTGCCAAACTGTATCGTATAAACCCGCGGCTCTTAAATTATCAATAAAAATAGCATCTACATTTTGTAATAAATCTACTTTCTCTGGTGTAATATCTCCTAAAATACGAATTGCTAAACCTGGGCCTGGAAAAGGATGACGACCAATTAAAGTCGCATCAATTCCTAAAGCAGTACCTACTCTTCTTACTTCGTCTTTAAATAAACTACGTAAAGGCTCAACAACTGATAACTTCATATAATCTGGCAAACCACCAACATTATGATGCGATTTAATTGTTGCTGAAGGCCCGTTAACTGATAAACTTTCAATGACATCAGGATAAATAGTTCCTTGTCCTAACCATTTTGCATCTGTAATTGTTTTTGACTCGTCGTCAAACACATCTACAAAAGCTTTGCCAATGGCTTTACGTTTTGCTTCAGGGTCAGACAAACCTTTTAAAGCGTCATAAAAACGTTGTTTTGAATTTACACCTTTTACGTTTAAACCCATTCCTTTGTATGAATCTAATACGTTTTCGAATTCGTTTTTACGTAATAAACCATTGTCTACAAAAATACAATGTAAGTTTGCGCCAATAGCTTTGTGTAATAACACAGCAGCTACAGTACTATCTACACCGCCCGATAAACCTAAAACTACTTTATCGTTACCTAGTTTTTGTTTTAGTTCAGCAACAGTTACATCAATAAATGAATCGGATGTCCAGCTGCCTTTGCAACCACAAATACCTTTTACAAAGTTCTGTAATAAGGTAGCACCTTCAGTTGAATGGTAAACTTCGGGATGAAATTGTATTCCCCAAGTTTGCTCATTATTAATAGCAAAACCAGCTACTTTAACATCATGCGTACTAGCAACAATGTTATATGATTCTGGAACTTTTAAAATAGTATCAGCGTGACTCATCCAAACTTGAGATTCGTTGCTGATGTTTTTAAATAATGGATTGTTATCTTCTACAAAACTTAAGTTAGCTCTGCCGTATTCACGAGAATTTGATTTCCCTACTTCGCCACCATAAAAATGCGCTAACAGTTGAGCACCATAACAAATACCTAATAAAGGTAATTTACCTTTGATATTTGCTAAATCAGGATTTAAAGGATTTTCCTGACGCACGCTATGCGGACTACCAGATAAAATAACACCTTTAATATCAGGAGTAAGTTGAGGGATTTTGTTAAAAGGATGGATTTCGCAATACACATTCATTTCTCGTAAACGACGAGCGATTAATTGTGTGAATTGTGAACCAAAATCGAGGATTAAAATTTGTTCTTGCATAATAGCTAACAAAGATAGATAAATCTTTTGTTTTAAAGGGAGTTCAAGAGTAAAAATTATTGTGAAAGAAGGTGAAAAACTAATCTTTACTTCTCATGAATTTGATAAGCGTATAAACACCTAAACTGAAAATTCCTGCAACAAAAAGTAGAATAAAATAATCGCTGATTTCTAATGAAGATTTCATGTATTGTTAAGCTACTAACAGATTGTTTTTTACAGCAAACATTACAATACCAGCTGTATTAGGAATATCTAACTTTGCCATGATATTTTTACGGTGAGTATTTACTGTATGTGTACTTAACTCTAATTTATCAGCAATTAATTTATTAGATAAACCTTCAGATATTAAACGAATAACATCCAATTCTCTATCTGTAATTCCTAAACCTTGGCAAGACACTTTATCTAATTGAGGTTTGATATTAGTAAACTCTTGGTCGTTAGATAAAAAATAAGCTACTTTCCCACATAAAAAACGTTCGCCATTATAAGTAGCATGTAAAGCTTCTATAATTTCTTCTTTATCACACTCTTTTAATAAATAACTTCTTACACCATTATCTAAAGCAGACTGCATTTCACTTTTACCCATATAATCAGTAATAGCAAGTACTTGAAGGCGTTTAAATGTTTTGGTTAAAGTAGAAATTTGTTTAGCATTGAAATTCAAAGATTGAAAATCTAACACTAAAATTTTCGGTTTATTTTTTTTAATAGACTCAACCAGATTTTCAAAATTATCGTCATCTGTATAATCTACCTCAAAATTAGATGACGTATTTAATAACGTAAAAAGGCCTAATCTGCTCAGGTAGTTTTTGTCTGCTATTAGTACTGAAATCATAAAGAAACGTTCTTATTTAGATTAATTTTAAACAAAGATACATTTCATATCTGAATTTCAAAATTTATCTTCGTTTTTTTATTAAAAATAGGATTGTTAATTACTAATTCCATTGCTTTAAACCAACTCTAAAACCAGCACTTAGTGTTAGATTTGGCATTGTATGATGTGACATTAATAATGTGGTATATGCCAAATGTATAACTGGGTAAATTCCAAGATATTTGTTTTTTATGAAGGAATTAAAATTATAACCTATTTCTGCATTAAATCCTGTACCATGCATGATATGTGGATTTGTGCCGCCAATAGCAGAAATTGGATGTATCATAAACTCATCACCCATAATTTGATGTCCGTGAGCACCACCAATACCAACAAATAAGCCTTTAACTAAACTTACTCTATAAGTAAATGTAATTAATGTAGCTTCTTGGTCTGGATTAGAAACATATAATTCTTTTGCTCTTATATCAATAGAACTTGGTCGGCCAAATGCCATAAAAAAAGTACCAAAACTTCCATATACACCAGCTAAAGCTGAACTATGATGCTGCATCCCACCTACTATACCAATATCAATATAGTTTTTGTGATGATTATTTAACTGAGAAAATAAAGGTTTAGAACATAAGCTTAAACACACTATTGTGCCTACAACTAGCAATTGATTTACGTTTTTCATAATGATTAGATTTAGAGTTAAACGTAAATGTTGTTTGCATAAGCTTTCTATTTTTAATTATTTGGGCGTGTCAGGCGGTGGCTTCGAGAGCACTTCGATAAACTCAGTGGCCACCTCAGTCACCAATCCAATTACCCGGACACTAAGGCTCTCGATGTGCCCTCATGCGTGTTAAATTTTAATAGTAAGTTTTAGCTTCAATTAGTCCTGTGTAGTGACAGGTTTAATAATTGTTAGAAAGAATTATAGTGGATCCGAAACCTCGAAATTAATCCTGTTCTGAAACTTATAATGAAAGAGGAAAAAAAAGTTACAAGGAAAATGTAATTCCTTCAATAGCCAGTTCTGTATTAGAAAAAATAGGCTTTGCCTCTTCTAAAAATTCCTCTAAACTGCCATATCTAGCAGAAAAGTGTCCTAAAATTAATTTTTGAGCATTTGCTAAAAGTGCCATTTCTGCTGCTTGTTTAGCCGTACTATGAAAGGTTTGTTTAGCTCTATCTTTCTTATCTTCCAAAAAAGTAGATTCATGATATAATAAATCAACATCTTTTATATCATGAGATAATTCTTCGAAAAACTTAGTGTCGCTGCAAAAAGCATAACTTCTTTGCTTTGGAGGGTCAATCGTTAAGTCAATATTTTTAATAGTGTTTCCATTATTATCAACAGCATCTAAGCCTTGTTTCAATTTATGAATTTCGGCAAAAGACACATTTAATTTTTCCAGTTTATACTTGTCAATATTCCTGGGCATTGGTTTTTCCTTAAATAAATATCCTGTCGTAACAACACGGTGCTTTAATGGAAAACTATATACTTCGACTTTATCATCTTCAAAAATAAGTTGCTTCGTAGTATTTTGAGTATAAACAAACTTTAAAGGATAATTCAAATAAGTGTCAGAGTGCTTATGAAGTAGATTAATGATTTCCTCTAACTCTTTTGGACCATATATGGTTAATTCATTTTTACGACCCAATAAATGCATACTAGCCAAAAAACCTGGTAATCCATAAAAATGGTCGCCATGCAAGTGGCTAATAAAAATATGATTCACGCTCTGAAAACGCGCTTTGTATTTCCGCATTTGCATTTGAGTACCTTCGCCACAATCTATCAAAAAAAACCGCTCAGCTATATTTAATAACTGAGCGGTTGGGTTTCGGTTAGCAGTAGGCGTTGCTGCACTACTACCTAGTATTAATAATTCGAAGGTTTGAGTTGACATGAATAGTACCTTCGAAATTACAATTAGTGATTTAAAACAATCATACGTTTAGTAGCTTTTGCTCCTCTATATTTTAAAGTATAGATGTAAGTTCCTGCTGGTAATTCAGATGTATTTATAGTTACTTTATTTTCGCCAACTACAGTTTTAATAGTTTGCGAAGTTACAACAGCTCCTAACATATTATAAACAGTAACATTAGCGTCATCATTCCCTTCAACATAAAATGTGATATCTGTTGTTATAGAAGATGGATTAGGAAAATTTTGAGATAATAAAATTTTATCATTTGCACCATTTTTAAAACCCGTTGGATTATTTGGTGCAATATTAATAATATAATAATTTAACGTTTGTGAGCTTACTTTTGAACCATTATTTACAACTGGATTAGTAGGGCATGCACCAAAAGCTGGAGATGCATAAGCATCTACTAACATAGATAAAGTGTAAGAACCTGCCATTGTTGGTGTACCA
>JBKJPW010000096.1:0-2889 GCA_046594225.1 Bacteroidia bacterium | reverse complement strand
TTTATTTTCGCTTTGCAAATGTCTAAAAAGCATTGTATCATTGTCAGTAATATTTCGGTAGAAATAGTTTCAAAACCCAAACTGAAATAAACCGCGAAAACGTTATGTTCAATGCGCCTGGTGAAAATTCCAAACAACAATTTACAGCAGACAAATAAGTTTAAGGTTTCAAGACAAATACATTCGGACATAGAACAGGGTTTCATAGAAACATTTTATGGAACAGAAACAGTTTTTAGTTAGTTGCTTTCCTTCCCTCTTTTTCGGGTTTTGAAAACCCGTTTTAGCTATCCCTAATTTAGCACATTTGCTTTTTGCAAAAAAGACACGCAAAAATCAAAAAAGCTAAATTCCTTCCCAAAGCAAATAGGTGTGCTTCGCACTCTTTGCGCATCTCGCGTCCGCTCAATCAGTGGCGCATAGCCACGGGCGTGAGGAATTTGAGATTTATCATATAAAGAAGAATACACACCCTCCCTTAATGATTGATTCAAGCCATTTCCGTTCATTTCCTTCGGTTTATTAGCAAATCACTATCTTTACATATTGAAATGAAATTATACATTAAAAATATGGTTTGTCCACGTTGCATTAGTGCGGTTGAAAAAGTGCTTACTGATATTAATGTAAAACCTCTACAAGTTCGACTTGGTGAAGTAACGCTTTCTAAAGAATTAAACGCGAAACAATCCATTTTGTTCAAGAAACAATTAGAGTCTTTAGGCTTTGAACAATTGGACGATAGTCGTACACAACAAATAGAACAAATTAAAGCTATTGTTATAAATCACATTCAACATTTGGAAGATGGAAAATTTGTTTTTTCTGACATCATTGCAAATAATCTTAATAAAGAATATTCTCAGTTAAGTAAATTATTTTCATTAACAGAAGGTATAACAATTGAACAATATATTATTCTTCAAAAAATAGAAAAGGTAAAAGAGCTTCTAAGATACAATCAAATGAATTTAAGTGAAATTGCAGATAAGATGGGTTACAGTAGTGTCGCACATTTGTCATCTCAATTCAAAAAAACAATAGGCCTAACGCCATCTCAATTCAAAACACAAAGCATTATTCTGCGTAAACCACTGGATTCTATTTAACAATACGATATAAATCGTTTCCACAATTATGTAACATTAAAAGGCTGTTATTGCTGACTTTTGTAATGTCAAATTAAAGCATTATGGAAAAATTAGAAAATAATACAATTTATTTGCCTTTAGAAAATATTGAAAGCGAGCATTGTGCTTTAATTGTAAATAATGGGTTAGATAAAGTTGAAGGAATTACAAAGCATAATGTAGAACTTAATAATCATAGAGCTCAAATTAGCGGTCAAGATATTACATCTTTAATTCCTAAGGCCGTAAAACAAATTCGTGATTTAGGATATGAAGTTACATCAATAAAAAAATCTTTTCCTGTTTTAAGTATGACTTGCGCATCTTGTGCAAATAGCACCCAACAAATATTATCAATGCAAGTCGGTGTAATTTCAGCTTCTGTTAATTATGCAAATGCAATAGCTACTATCGAATATATTCCAAGTATTACAGAACCACAAAAATTAAAAGCAGCTTTACAATCTGTTGGTTACGATTTGATGATTGATGAAAGCGAAGAAGCAAAAGATTCATTAGAGGGGATTCAACAAAGTCATTTTAAATCTTTACAAAAAAGAACAATTGGTGCCGTAGCACTTTCGGTTCCATTAGTAATAATTGCTATGGTTCCTTATTTAATGAATTTGCCTTATGCAAATTATATAATGTGGGCTTTATCCACACCTGTTTTAGTTTGGTTTGGTAAACAGTTTTTTATTGGTGCATACAAACAACTCAAACACTTTTCAGCAAATATGGATACACTAGTTGCACTTAGCACAGGTGTCGCCTATTTATTTAGTGTATTTAATACGCTTTTTCCAGAATACTGGCACAGTAAAGGACTTCATGCTCATGTTTATTTTGAAACTACAGCCGTTGTAATATCTTTTATTTTATTAGGAAAACTATTGGAAGAAAAAGCAAAAGGAAATACATCTTCGGCGATTAAAAAACTAATGGGTTTACAACCAAAAACCGTTATCGTTGTTCACGAAGGCGGCCATCAAATGGAAATGCCAATTGCAAGTGTAAAAGTAGGTGATATATTACTGGTTAAACCAGGAGAAAAAATTGCTGTAGATGGTTCAGTTACAACAGGCAATTCGTTTGTAGATGAGAGTATGATAAGTGGCGAACCAATCCCAGTTGAAAAAAACAAAGATGCAAAAGTATTTTCAGGTACAATCAATCAAAAAGGGAGTTTTCAATTTAAAGCAGAAAAAGTTGGTAGTGACACTCTACTTTCTCAAATCATTAAAATGGTTCAGGATGCACAAGGAAGTAAAGCACCTGTTCAAAAATTAGTAGATAAAATTGCAGGGATATTTGTCCCTATCGTTATTGGCATTGCGATAATAAGTTTTGTGGTGTGGATTATATTTGGTGGGGAGAATGGATTCACTCAAGGATTATTGGCTATGGTTACTGTTTTAGTAATTGCCTGTCCGTGTGCATTAGGTTTAGCTACGCCAACTGCTATTATGGTTGGTGTTGGTAAAGGTGCGGCAATGGGAATTTTGATAAAGGATGCCGCAAGCTTAGAATCATCAAAAAATATTACAGCTATTGTTCTTGATAAAACTGGAACAATTACAGAAGGGAAACCAACAGTTACAGATTTAAAATGGTTTGAAAATGAATCGGATGAATTAAAAAATATTCTTTACAGCATCGAAAAATCATCTGAGCATCCTTTAGCTGATGCAATCGTGAAACACTTGTCAGAGTCTTCAAAATTTATTAATGAAGTATCTATAGAAAATTTAAGCGGAAA
>JBKJPW010000198.1:0-8844 GCA_046594225.1 Bacteroidia bacterium | reverse complement strand
TTGGTATAAAACATGGTGGTTCTATACACTTTGTGTAATTGTTTTAATCAGTGGTATTTGGTTATACAATTTTATGCATACAAAAAAATTAATAGCCGATAAACAAATACCACTGATTAAAACAATTATACAAAGTGTATAGAACCACCATGTTTTATACCAAGGTGGTGAAATTGTAAATTCAAAAGTAACAGGTTCACGATTCCATAATCCATCATTATTCATTGTCTTTACCATAAATTTATAAGTTCCTGGGGGTAGAGAAGGGTAGTTTGCTTCTGTTTTTGAAGTAGGAGGCGTCCAATCATCATGTTCTAAACCTTCTAATTTGTATTGATACATTACTTTTTCGGGAGCAGTTAAACTAACGCCAATAAATTGAAAGGTTAAATGGTTTTTATTAAATGGTAAGTTTAATTTTTTAGGTAACATTAAAGCAGAATCAATACCGTTCGAATATTTTAAAATATCTTCTTGACCAAAAAATAATTTAACTGAGTTAATACTTGTTTTTGCTTCTTTTAAGTTTTTTTTGTCAAATTTTGGATCGTAAATTTCTAAGCCACTAATAGTCCCAATAAGTATACGCCCAGTTTTATCTTTAAAAATGGCGTTAAAATTATTTTCAAGACTCAGCAATCCATCATCTTTACCAAAGTGTTGAATTTTTATTTTTTGTTGGTAGTAATCTGTTAAATTTAATATATCGATACCTGTGTTTAATCCTATAATTAGCCTATTTCTATCGTCAATTTGCAGCGACCAAATATTATTGGAAGACAATCCGTTTTTTTGAGAAATTCTTGAAAAAGATTTGTAGTCATAATTGTATAAGCCCTCTTCTGTTCCAAACCATAGTTTTTGGTTTTTATCAATTAAGGCAGATGAAATTCGTCTTGAAATAAAACCATTTTTTTCATTAAAAAAGGTAACTGCATTGTTTTCGTATTTAATAACTCCACGCTCTGTGCCTACCCACAACGCACTATTTTTATCTTCAACAATCGAGAAAATGGAAAATTCAATACCTTCTTGTCGTAAGCTATTAATAGCTTTTGCTTCAGAGATAATACCGTCTTTGTATTTAAAAAGTCCAACGGTTGTTCCAACCCATATGTTTTTCTGACTATCCTGATATAAAGATAAAATGTATTTTTTTCTAAAATCAAAATCAGTTATGGTTTTAAATTTCCCATTTTCATAAATACATAAACCTTCTAATGTTCCAAAAAATATTCTGCCATCAGGTAATGGAAGTATAGATGTGATATTATTATCTGGAATATCGTTGGGACGAGATCTCTCAACTTTAAAATTTGTAATAGTTTTACCATCAATTTTCGATAGACCACTGTTTCGAAGCGCCACCCAATATGCGCCATTCATATCCTGAGCAACGGCATTTACATAGTTTTCGGGCAATCCATTTTGTTTAGAATATGATGTGAACTGAGGACCAAGATATTTGTATGCGCCCGAACCATCTGTTCCCATCCAAATATTATCTTCTCTATCAGTATATAAACACATAATAGAGTTAAAAGTTAAGCCATTTTGCAAATTAAAGTTTAGAAGTGTATTATCTGCATATCTATATAATCCATCAGATGCAGATCCAAGCCATTGTTCGTTTTTTGAGTTGGCAATTAAACTTCTAAAGGCAACATTAAACTGGTTTGGAATATAGTCGCAGTTGCGAATAATATTTTGCTCATCAATAATACTAACTCCTCCTACAGTTCCTATTAAAATTTCATGATTGATATTTTCGGCATATGAAAAAACTAGATTTTCTTGTAAGCCATTTGTTTTATCAAAATGAGTAAATGAATTATTACTAGGATTATAACAAATTGCACCATCATTAATTGTGGCAAACCATATTCTTTTTTTAGAGTCAATAAAAAGAGAAAAAACAGATGCTTTATCTAATATCTTGTCAAACGAAAAACGCCTAATTTTTTCGTCTTGTAAAATATAAACACCTTCTTGGGTACCTATCCATGTTTTATCTCCGTCTGGTAAAAGTTTAAAAATCCAACTATTAGTTAATCCATTTTTTTCGGAATAATTTTTAAATGTTTTCCCATTATAAACACTTAATCCTTTGCTAGTTCCAAATAACAATTCGTTTTTATGATTTTGGGTAATCGAAAAAACAATATTGTTTATCAAGCCATCGTTATCCGAAAGAGTAATAAATTTATTTCCATCAAATTTGCCAACACCGCCACTATTTGTGCCAAACCACATAAAACCTTTATGGTCTTGATAAATTGATAGAACTTGAGATTGCGGTAATCCTTGTTCAATATTATAATTTTTGAAATTATAGGTTTGAGAGATGCCACTTATCCTTATTAAGAATAAGCATAAAAAAAGGATAGTATATTTTTTTGTAAAAACCATTTTCGCCATTCAAATATAATAAAAAAGCCATCCGCTTACTAGCAGATGGCTTTTTAATAAAATTAATTCCTAATTAGTAACTGAAAGTTTGATTAGACTTTCAGAACCATTAATGGTCATTTTTATAAAATATAAACCAGCTCCAATATCGTCTATTTGCCAAGTTTTTTTATGCATTTCCATACCTTGCTTTGTTTCGGACATTAGCATTTTCACTGATTTTCCTAACATATCAAATAATTCAATTTTCACTAAAGCACTATTTTTTAGATTATATTGAATACTTACATTACTAGAAGCAGGATTAGGGAATACTTTAATTTCATTTTCAATTGCAGAAATATCATGAACACTAATAACAGAACTTGGAACAGGATTAATTTTGGCGGAATCTACAACAAAATCAAGACCACTAAATGTACTAGTAGAATTTGAAATTACTCTATGGTACGTGTTATTTGTATCAAGACCAGGAATATCTACTAAAATAAAGTAAGATTCGCCGTTTCCATTTGGAGGTAAACCGCTTAATGAGTAATTACCATTAACGTCTGTTATAGTTTGCACAAACATTTGTCCGCCTGGATTTTTACCACCTTTTACGATGATACCACCAATTGGCCCGCCAGGAACTAAAGGCTTATAGCCATCAGCAACTCTAAGTGTTGAATCATAACCGACACCTTCAGTTATTTTTCCACTTAATAAACCCGTGCCGCTTGCTGTAAATGTAAGCATAGCAGGTACAAAAATATTTTGTATATCATTTACTGCACAACCGTGAATAATCTGTTTGGCATCTTTCCAGGCAACCGCAGTGTCTCCGGGGTCAGCTCCATAGGCAATCTGCATATTGGTTGCTGTAGGAATTGCTTTAATAATGTAAATTCCTGAAGTAAACGAAGTAAATAAAAAATTACCTGCACCGCCAATGTTTTGTCCAGCAACGGAATCAAACTTAGTATAGAATGGTAAGTATTTAAATAACACAACACGACCTGCAACTGGAGCACTTCCGGAAGTAGTTACATTTCCTGAAAAATTACTTGATGGATTTACGATTATAGCAACCGTATTACTAGTAGCTATACATCCATTAATATCTGTTACCGATAAATTGTAAGATTTAGTTCCTACTGAAGTTGTATAAGTATAGTTTGGATTAGTTGAAACTGAAGAAGAGGGTAATTCAATCCAATTATATGAATATGGTGTAGTACCGCCAATTATTGTTGAAGTAATTGTATCTTCTAATTGCTCACATATTGAAGACGCACTTGCAGTAATTGAACTTGAAAATATAGCAGGTTGTGAAATTGTAATTGTTTCATTTGATGTACAACCATTTCCATCGGATACATTAAAAGTGTAGTTGCCTACTGTTAAGTTATTTGCTGTTAATGCTGAGCCACCAGTTGGTAACCATGAAAAAGTTAATGGAGAAACACCACCACTAACAGTAACAGTTGCAATTCCATCTGTTAATCCGTAGCAGCTAATATTTGTTTGAGAAGAAGCAGCTATTAAAGCAGCAGGTTCTGTTATTGAAATTGTTTCTGTAATTACACAACCAGTTGGATTTGTTATTGTAACTGAATATACGCCCGCGCATAAAGTTGATGCAACTGCCGCCCCACCTCCTGAAGGAGACCATGTATATGTTAATGTAGAGCCAAAGGAAGATGCATTAATTGCGGCACTTCCATTACATAATCCATTACAAGTTATACTAGTTGTAACAGGTGATGCTGTAATAGTTTGCACTTTTACAAGCACAGTATCAGTATTTTTAACCGGATTTCCATTGCATAAAACTTCGCAATAATAAGATGTGTTAGAAGATGGTGATATGTTTAAATTAGATGAACTAGATGCAGTTCCTTGATTAACATAAGCCGTCCCGTTATAGTATTTCCATTGATAAGTTAATCCAGTAGCCGCTTGTAAAGGAGTTGCTAGATCAAGAGTTGTAGCATTTCCTGGGCAGATATCTAAGATTCCTGATAAAGTAATTGTTGGAGGAATATTAATGACACTGCAATCAGGTGGTAAGATAGTTATTAAATAATCTTCTGTTTCTCCGAATGCTCCGCCAGTTAATATAGATGATAATTGATGAGTTCTTGCTCCTCCAAATGGAGAAAGGCACGCATCGTTAGCCCCTAAATTAATACCTCTAAAATTACGAACTCTTATTCTAGTATTACCGGGCAGTGCTGTTAAAGAAATTGTTACGCCGCCCGAAATAGTATCATTACCACTATTTGAACCTAAGTCTGTAAACTCTGAAGAATCAAATATTCCATTTTGATCATAATCAATCCAGGTATAAACATGTTCTCCAAACGTAGATCCAAGTCTTGTTGTTAATGTATAAGTTTGTCCCGCGGTTACAGTTGAAGCAGCTACACTACCTGTATAGTCTGAATAACCATTTGTTCCATCACAGGATGATGTATTAGTCATGGTAGCAAAAGCTACATAATTAATTTCATCACCACTCATACAATTCGCTGTTTCAGGAATGCAATAACATGCGGTAACTGCATTTTGTGATACTGTCCAAGCTGTTGATGTTGCTGTTAAAGCACTTGTTGTACAAGTTACTAAGCATCTATAATACGAAGTGACACTTTGAGAAGTAATAGTATATGGTACAAATGTTTGGCTAGATCCTATATTTGTCCAGTTAACATTGTCTATTGATGATTGCCATTGGTAAGACATATTACTGGTTAAATCATTGTTAGCTAAATCTAAAGAAAATGACGTGTTAGTACAAATCGACGATACACCTGAAGTTGCATCACCTGCGTTCGGAGTTCCACTACAAGGAGATGAAGGAGTAATATTTACTAAATAGTCTACAGTTTGCCCATCAAATGAATTTGCCATGCAAGAATTTAACCCTTGAAAACTTCCGTTAACTGATTCCATTTTTAAACGTAATCTTGTACTTCCTCCAATAGCAGTGAAAGGAACAGTAAATGGAATCGTAATATTTCCATTATCAATATTACCTATAGAAATATATTCAGTTACGTCTTCAAAAATACCATTTTGATTATAGTCAATCCACGCTCCAACATAACCCATTGGAAATGAAGAAGAAATGTCTATTGAAATATTATACGATTGATTCGCTGTTAAGGATAAAGAATATGTTGGGTTTGAAGTAATATCAAAATAATTATCACCTGCCTGGCAAGCTGGAGTGTACGATACGCTTGCAATGGTCACATTTGTCATAATTGCACCATTAGAACAGTTAATAAAATCAGGTGTGCAATAACAAGCTGTTGGTAAGTTTTGAGTTACCATAACAGGCGTTGATGTACTAGAAATTGGCGCTGATGTTGTGCATGTTGATACACAACGATAATAAGTACTTATACTTTGAGTTGCAACTGAATATAAGATTGTTGATTGAAGAGTTCCTAAATTTGACCAAATAATATTATCAGTTGAAGATTGCCATTGATAAGTGATATTACTTGAAATACTATTATTTGTTAAGTCAAGAACAAAATTTTTATTTTGACAAACTGCTGTTTCGGTAGATGTTGCATCGCCTGCATTTGGAGCGCCAGAACAAGCTGGAGCAGCTATAATATTAACTTTATAGTCTAAAATTTGTCCGTTATATGCTCCATTATTATTGTAACATGGATCTAAAATAGTACTAGAACCTGCGTAATATTCATCTAATTTTAAACGCATTCTAACTATTCCACTAGGTGATGATAATGGAACAGTCAATGTATTTGAATAAGTTCCTGATGGTCCAAAGCCTAAAGATGTAAACTCAGCAGGTTCAAAAATGCTATTCTGATTATAATCAATCCACGCTCCCATGGCCGCATCTCCGTAAAAACCACTTACTACAGCATTAGCTAAAAGCGTATATGTACTTGCTGCATTTAAATTGATAATTGTATAGTTACTTGAAGTTGAATCTGAATATCCTGAAGGATCGCAGGCTGTGGGTTGAGATATAATATTAGATAAAGAAAAATCAGTAAAATTATCATTTGTACAAGTCCATGAATAATTTGGCGTGCAGTAACAATTAATTAATGGATTTAAATTTACAACAACAGGAGTTGATGTAGAGGATAATGCAGATATAGAACAAGTTGTAATACATTGGTAATAAGTAGTGGATGAAATGGAACTAACCGGATATGTGTAACCGTATTGAACTGTACCTATATTTGTCCAAGCAGTGCCATTTGGAGAAGATTGCCATTGGTACTCAAGACCACCACCTAAACTCACATTAATTAAACCTAAACTGAACGGAGTATTAGCACAAACATTTGTAAAAGTAGAAACAGCATCTCCAGCACTAGGTGAACCAGAACATGGTGTTAAAGAATACATTGATAACTGTAATTGCGGCTTATAAGTTGGGTTAGCTAATACGTTTGTGGTACTAGTTGGCACGCCACATTGAGGTGCGCCATCATTTCTTGTAAAAGAATATTCCGTTACACCACTTGTATAATTATATAAATACACTAAACCAGATTGATCATAAGTAGGAGATACTTGGTCAAAACATACGTCAACTAATAAATTACTTGATCCATCCCAGATAAATACATTATCTAAAGTTAACAACTCAAAACCTCCAGCCGTAGGATAATACATAGTTGATGTATATACCGTGCTTAAACTTACAGCATCATCCGTTGCTACATCCGTTGCGGTTGTATTTTTTAATTTAATGCAATAGTTAGGAAGTCCGTAAAGTGGAGAACCCGCAATATTAAACCCTAATTTATCAATGGCACCTTGACCAACCCAACCGGCAGCATTTAATTCTGCGGCAGTATACAATATTTGACAATGGTTAGACCTGAAAAAGATATTAATTGGAGAAGATTCAGTTGTAGCATTCATGATTGATGCCGATCCAATAGTAATAGTTGTTTGCGCCTTAATATTAAAGATACCGATTAGACATAATAAAGTTAGTAGGATTTTTTTCATGCGTATTTTATTTTAATTATAATATTTTTTAATAAGTTATGCGGAACCCAAAAATATAGAAATTTTCCCGAATAATTTCATCTATTTTTTAATGATTTATCATTTAAATGAGTCGATAATCTAATCTTTTTAGACGACTAAATGCAAGATTTTTGTAGAAATAAAAAAGCCCAATTACTCTATAGTAATTGGGCTTTAATAAGTTTTATAACCTGTTTTTAGTTGGTAATAATTAATTTAATGGTTGTTTCCGAATCATTAATTTTTAATTTCACAAAATAAACACCATTACTCAAGTCTCCTATATTAGTTGAATGTGTGTATTTATTTTTCTCTTCAAACGAATTTTGCACAACAGTCCTTACTTTGTGGCCAATTACATCATATAAATCAATTTGAACATTTGCTGATTGAGTTAATTCATACTCTAATGTAAACTTCTGAGAAGCTGGATTAGGAAATAATATAATTTTATTATTTAAAACACTATTATCATTCAATATACTTGTTGCAAATCCAATTGGGTTAATAAACATTGAATCCACAGTAAAGTTTAAGCCATTAAATATAGTATCAATTGGGCTAATAACCACATGATATGTTCCGTTTGTATCTAAGCCAGGAATGTCAACTAAAATAAAATAAGAATCAGATCCTGAATTTAAAGGTAATCCAGTTAAAGTATATGTTCCTTCAGATCCGGGTGTTGTAGAAGTAATAGTTTGAACCATCATTTGCCCTCCAGGATTTTTACCACCTTTCACAATAATTCCACCAATTGGACCACCTGGAACTAAAGGCTTGAAGCTTTCAGTCATTTTTTGACCGAAGCCATAATCTTGATAAATGGTTCCAGTTAAAATACCAGGGCCAGCAGTAAAAGTCTCCAAAGGAATTAATTTAAGATTTTGATTAGTATTATTTGTACAGCCATGGTTAATAATAGTAGCGTTTTGCCACGTAACAGCACTATCAGCATAAGTTACTTGAATGTTAGTTGCTGTTGGTATGGCTCTAATAACATACAAAGCACTATCTATATTACTAAAAGAATAACTACTAGATAATGGAACAGTAGTTATAGAATCCCAATGACTTAAAAACGATGTATAACGATATAATGTTAAATCTCCTCCAGTTGCACTAGCAGTATTAGTTATTACACCAGTAATAGATTTGTTAGAGATAATAGATACTGTTGTTGTTAATGAACTGATACAACCATTTCCGTTTTCTCCATCAACAGTATATGTTGAAGTAACGGTAGGAGTAACGCTTATTGTATTTGTATTGATTCCTGAACTCCACGTATAAGAAGTAGTACCATTAGCAGTTAAATTACTAGTAGAGCCATTACAAATATTCAAATCACCTGTAATTGATAATGTTGGAGTAGCATTAACAGTTACTAATTGTGAAACTGTGTCTGAGCATCCGTTT
>JBKJPW010000115.1:0-15462 GCA_046594225.1 Bacteroidia bacterium | reverse complement strand
TGGCCCTGATTATCCTTGGTGGAAATATATGAATCGCCCTGTTCCTGAGTATAGTGAATTAGCAGAAGTACAACGTAAAGCAAAAAGTATTGAAGCTATTGGTTTTAGAATAGGAGCCCGTAAAATTTTAAAACATAATAATAATACGATTGAAAATGCGATTGTTTCGGGTTGGTCATATGGTTACGGACAAGTAAAATCTTTTGATATTGCAGACGGTCGGTATTTTAGAGAAGATGAAGCCGAAGGTGGTTACAATGTAGTAATGCTAGGCAGCACGTTAGCAGACGGTTTATTTCCAAATAACGAATATCCTATTGGAAAAACGATTAAAGTAGCTGGACGAAACTGTAAAGTTATTGGTTTATTTAAAAAAGAAGGAGAAAGTATGTTAGGTAATAGCATGGATAATCAGGCTATTGTTCCTTATAATTTCGCTAGATTATTTATGGATGTAAAATCCGAAAATAGTGATCCTTTTATTGCAGCCAAAGCAAAACCAGGCGTTACTAATGAACAACTAAAAGATGAGCTCACGGGCATTATGCGCAGCATCAGAGGTTTAAAGCCAATGGCCGATGATGATTTTGCCTTGAATGAAACCAATTTATTGAGCAAAAATTTTGATGGCCTATTTGATATTGTAGGAATTGCAGGTGCTATCATCGGTGGGTTCTCTATCCTTGTAGGCGGTTTTGGTATTGCCAATATTATGTTTGTATCGGTGAGAGAGCGTACTAATTTGATAGGTATTCAAAAATCGTTGGGAGCAAAAAACTATTTTATTTTAGCGCAATTTTTATTTGAAGCTGTGTTTTTATCTTTAATGGGAGGTGTTATAGGACTCTTACTCATTTACCTACTTACCTTTGCCGCCGATGGAGTTATTGATATGGAAATTACATTAACACGATCAAACATAATATTAGGTTTAACTATCTCCGTATTGATTGGAATCATCAGTGGCTTTATTCCTGCTTATGGCGCCTCGCAACTAGACCCAGTAGAAGCAATTCGTACAAATTAAAAACAATAAAAACAGCAGGTGTCTGAGGCACTCGAAGACACAAATTAACATGGCACAAGTTATCCGTCCAAAATCTATCAGTGTGGTTGCAATTATTGCAATCATACTCGTCTTATTGGCTTTTCCAATGCTGTTCATGCCCTCTATTAAACGCATGGGCGATTTTATTCCTATGATTTTAGGAATTATCATCACCCTTCAGTTTGTGTCATTAATTGGTATATGGCACATGAAACAATGGGGGGTTCAATTGTTTATTATTATGTTTTGCGTACGGGTTATTACTTTTATGTTTTTAGATATGTATACCTTTCGTTTTTACTTCAATATTTTTTACTCCCTTATTTTTATTGTTTTCTTTTTGATCCATTATCGTAAGATGGATACTAATCTATAAGGCTAATTATACCTCGCTAGCAAAGTTTTAAAATCTGCTACACTCATAGCTTGCATATTTAACTGAACTAAACTTGTATCGCCTAAAATCATATCCTGAGTACCCACAATCACTTCCTTTCTTTTTTCATTTACCCGATAAGCTAAAATAGTTACTTCTTCGCCCGAAGGAATATTTTTAAACTCTGTTGTATGATTTGCAAACTGGTAACCAGGCAATACAGATTTCATTTGTTTAAAGATCATGGCTACGCAAGTTTTTTCAATTGAATCTGTTTTTACTAATAAATGCGTCGAATTTTTTATATCATAAAAACGATCGCAGTTAATCCAACCCAATTTACTCATGGTCATCAGATAGCCTTGCTGATAATCTGTACTTCCGGCTACAAAAACGCCGTCACTTTCACTAAAATACTCACGCGAACCTTCACTATCGCTTAAAGGAACTTCTGGAGATTCAAGATTAGCATTAGCAACACTGCCATTCACTTTCCAATCTACAATTCCATCTTTTAGCTTACCTGAAAATGCTTTCATCTTTTTATCATAAGCGTCGCTTGGCATACTCACCACTACTTTCTTTCCAGGTTTTAATTTTAATCTTTCTCCATGACAAGTAGCTTCAATATAAACCATGCCCGCCGAAGCCAGGGTTCGTTTATTGCTGGTAGTGGTAAGACCTGATTCTAGTATATCCGACATAGAATAAAACTCGGTGACATAAATAGCTACCTGTGTGCATTTAATGCCTTTTCCATTCTCATATATAAACGCATCATTCGGGAATTGAATAACCGTTCCTTCGTCACAATAAATATCGTCTGGATCGGCAGCATCAATAATGGCTTCCTGCGAATGCTTGGTTGATAGTGCATCATAGGCATTGAGTGAGTAACTTACAAATTTGCTTTGACTAGGATTAGGGTTTGTTTTCGCAAAGTTCATCCAATCAATGTAATAACCCTGCATATAGACCCGTTTTTTGATCGTGCAGGAAAAGATTCCTGAAAATGTCACAATCAATAGAATAGCTCGTAAAGTTGTTTTCATTTTGTAGTGGTTTTAAGTTTTAGTGAAAGTTTATAATACAGGATACTTTAAAAAGACACAGAAATTATTGGATACAACCATTCCTACCTAATCAGCTCAAAATCAGTGGAATTTTCTTTAAGCGATTCATCGATTCATCGTATCTAAAAGTTAATTTGTCTGAAAATGCTATTTAACCGTCAAATTGTTTTGCTTTTATCGAAAATTTAATTATATCTTTATAATAGAATTACACAAAACCATTCACTCACTAGAACATACATTTTAATCAACAAAACCATGATTGCAGAAGTTGAAACCCATGATTTAGCCACACCATTAAAAGCTTTTTTTGGCTTTGGAGGCTTTAAAGGAACACAGGAAGCTATTATTAATAATATCCTTAATAAACAGGATACTTTTGTTATTATGCCTACCGGTGGTGGCAAGTCTCTTTGCTACCAATTACCAGCTATTATGAGCGAGGGCACAGCTATTATTGTGTCCCCATTAATTGCCTTAATGAAAAATCAGGTGGATGCTATTCGTGGTTTCAGTAACGAGACAGGTATTGCCCACTTTTTAAACTCTTCTTTAAATAAATCAGAAATAGCAACCGTAAAAAAGGATGTCTTATCTGGTAAAACCAAATTATTATACGTAGCTCCAGAAACCTTAAATAAGGAAGATAATATCGAATTCTTTTCTGAATTTCCTATTTCTTTCTTTGCTATTGATGAGGCTCACTGTATTTCGGAATGGGGACATGATTTTCGTCCAGAATACCGTCGTTTACGTCCTATAATTGATAAATTAGGTTCGGTGCCAGTTATGGCGTTAACCGCTACTGCAACTCCTAAAGTTCAGCATGATATTCAAAAGAATTTAGGAATGTTAGAGGCTAAATTATTTAAATCATCTTTTAACCGCGACAACTTATATTATGAGGTACGTGCCAAAAAAGATGTGATTAAGGAAATTATTAAATACGCTAAGCAAAATGCTGGCAAATCCGGCATTATTTATTGCTTAAGTCGTAAAAAAGTAGAAGAAGTTGCTCAAGCATTAATTGTAAATGGTGTAAAAGCCGCTCCTTACCATGCAGGATTAGATGCTAAAGAACGTGCTAAAACACAAGATGGCTTTTTAATGGAAGATATTGATGTGATTGTTGCAACGATTGCATTTGGTATGGGAATTGACAAACCAGATGTTCGTTTTGTGATTCACCATGATATTCCAAAATCATTAGAAGGCTATTACCAAGAAACTGGCCGTGCAGGACGTGATGGTGGCGAAGGAAATTGCTTAACTTTTTATAGTTATGATGATATCATGAAACTAGAAAAGTTCATGAAGGATAAACCGGTGAACGAACAGGAAATTGGAAAACAAATGTTATCCGAAACAGCTTCGTTTGCAGAAACTTCTTCTTGTCGCCGTAAATTTATATTACATTATTTTGGTGAAGAATTTAATGATGCAAAATGTAATGAGATGTGCGACAACTGCCGTCATCCAAAACAAAAATTTGAAGCTCAAGACGATTTAATACTAGCTATTAAAGCCGTTAAAGAAAGTAAAGAAAAACATAAGGTTAAAGACATCATTAATTTATTAATGGGCAATTTAACGGCTACTGGAAAATCATACAAACACAACGAACTAAAAACTTGGGGCGAAGGTGTGGAGCATGATAAGGATGATAAATTTTGGAATGCAGTCATGCGCCAAGCTATCGTTAATGGTTTCTTTGCAAAAGATATTGAAAACTACGGCTTAGTAAAAATTACGGATAAAGGAAAAGCGTATTTAAAAGATCCGTTCAGTATTAAGTTTACAAGAGATAACGATTTTAGTAATGCCGAAAGCGATAACGATGATGATATTGTTGGCGGAAAAGGTGCTCACAGTACTGATGAAGTATTGTATGCCATGCTAAAAGACTTAACTAAAAAAATTGCCAAACAAAACAACTTGCCTCCTTACGTTATCTTCCAAGAAATTTCATTAGAAGAAATGTCGATCAATTATCCTATTACAATGGAAGAGATGACAAAAATATCTGGAGTTGGTGCAGGTAAAGCGGCTAAATATGGCAAGCCATATTTAGAGTTAATTAAAAAACATGTTGACGAAAACGAGATTGAACGCCCTAGTGATATGGTTATTAAATCAGTGGTTAATAAATCAGGATTAAAAGTTTTTATCATTCAAAACATCGACAGAAAAGTTAGCTTAGAAGATATGGCTAAAAATAAAAATCTGAAAATGAATGATTTGTTAACTGAAATTGAAACGATTGTTACCTCTGGAACTAAAGTAAATATTAACTACTACATTGATCAAGCTATTGATGACGATAAAAAAGATGACATCTACGAATGTTTACGCGAAGCAGAAACGGATGATATTAGCGCCATTTTAAAAGAATTAGGTGAAGATGAATATAGTGAAGAAGAAGTACGATTAATGCGTATTAAATTTATAAGTGAATTTGGAAATTAATTGTTTTTAATTTGAATTAAAAAGCTGTTTTAAGAAATTAAAACGGCTTTTTATTTATATAAATAGCCATGTGCCGAAACGAAAAAAACACTAATGAGGATGCATGGCTTATCCCATACTTCGATAAACCCAGCACGAGAATGATAATAAAAAACAATAATTTAGACGTATGAATTAGTTGTTTTTGCGGATAAAATTGGCTTATATTTCTATCAATTTGTGCTTTTTTGAGGCTTAAATTGGTTTAAGTTACTGATTATCAGTAGATAGATGCTTGGTTATAAAAAAATAGTAATCTATAAATAAAGATTAACTTTGTTAACTCTAATTTTTTATGAATTTCTTGTATCCTAAATTTAACCTAAGCGCTTTATTAATAGGCATATTTCTTTGTCCTGTATCTTTAATTCAAGGCCAAAATAAGGACGAAGTCGTTTCATTATACATAAAAAATCTAACGGATATTTGGGATGAAGCAAACACCAAAACATTTACTTCCTATATAGTTGATTCAACCCTCACTTTAAAATCAGAACCATTTAAAATTGAGCAAAAAAAATCTTTAAATCAGACTCAGCAATTACAACTTCGATTAAATCAATTACAGCAATCTATTAATAAAAAAGATGTTGGATTACAAGCAACCGTTAATTTTCAGGAAAATTTAAATTCACCCGTTGTTGATCCTGAAGAAACTGTAGTTTTTAGACGCCGTGCTATTGCTGGTATCGATTGGGATATTTTAAACAACGGCTTTTATGAAAACAGAGTGAAAAATAAAATTTTGAAACTTAATTATATCGCACTTCAACATAAACAATATAATGAACATTTAAATTCTTTTCAAAATAAACAAACGGCACAAATATTATTTTACTTTAATAAAAAGAAAGTAGAAATACTTGATGCACGAAAAAGCTTAAATAATAAACAAATGCCTATCGTTGAAAAACTTTGGTCTATCAAACACATTACCAAAGATAATTATCTAAAAGCAATTCAAAACAGTACAGACATTAATGCACAATATAATTTATACTTAAATTACAATAAAGCAAATCAGCTAAATAACGTCGATTTTGGTTTTGAGTTACCAATTTTGGATATAAACATTCAACAACTACTTCAAAAATCTAATGCTACAGGTATTGATTCATCATTAATCAATGCTTCTCAAATAGCAAAACATCAATCATCATATATTAAAGATGTTAGTTTAAAAGCGTACACACGTTATAACTATTATGATGTATATAATTCTAGTCAACCTAACCGTTCATTTATTTCTGTTGGCATGAATTTATCTTTACCATTAGCATTTAATCAAAAAGATAAAAAAGAATTCTATTTAACTCAACAGCAATTAGCAAATTATAAAGAAGGCTCCGACTCCGCAGATTTTCAAGCAACACTTATTAATAAATATTACGAGTATCAATACAAATTAAAACAGTTTAAAAATTTATATCATAAACGATTAGTGTTTGAAGAGTTACTAAGGACTGAAAGAGCGAAGGCTCAGTTAAACAGCTTAGAGTTTAATCCAAATACAGCTTTATTTATTTTAGACGATTATTGGAGTAATGCCATTGAATTGATTGACCTAAAACAAGATTTATATAAAATTTTATTAGACTTTAAAGTAAAACTTCCTGCTACAAGTATTTCGGAGTATACAACCCCATTAAATTTATCAACCTTAAACATTGCTTCTAGTAACCCTCCGTTTAAGGCAGTTTATATTTGGAGTGATGCCTTTAAAAACAATTCTCAAACCGTTATTAGCGAATATTGTAAAGTGAACGAGTTCAATCCTTTGCTGATTTCGTACAACCCAACAAAATTACATGTTCAACAAATTTCAGAATTTATATCAAAAAATTATATTACTCCCGTGCATTTAATGATTGGCAGTAATAAATTATTACAAACTGGTATGAGTGGTTTTTTAGACACCCTAAAAACAAATATTACTCTTGCTAAAATTAAAGGTATTCATTTAGATATTGAACCTCACACCTTCGCTGATTTTAAAGATAATCAGGAAAAATATTTTGACATGTATTTGCAAATTTTAAAACAAGCAAAATTATTTTGCGACAATAATCATCTGGAGTTATCGGTTTCTATCCCTCTTAGTTATCCCGAAAATATATTGATTGAGTTGAATGCAGCTTGTAATCAAGTATATTTAATGGCCTATGAAAATGTAGGTATAGATTTTATTTTTAGAAAAACTGCTGAAGAAAAGGCCATTCTAAAAAATAAATGTGTATTGGCTTTAAGAACCAAAGATTTTGAAAACAGAACTAGTATGGATGAAACTCTAAAAAAATTGGGATTCGAAAAAACAGCCTACCATGATTTAGATGATTTGATAAAATTTGATAACACCAGTATTAACGTGAAAGGAGAAGAGGGGAAGTAATATGAAAAGTGTAAATTTTCAAAGAAATAAGTCACTAATCCGTGTGGTTAATGAACAAAAAACGAAAAAAAAGACGCAAAGGAACTGGGATAGGATTCTTTATTTAGGATTGTTAGGATTGTTTTTAGCATTTATGGTTTATTATTTTTTAGCTAAATATATTTACGTTCATGCGTACGGACATGTTATTATAGAAAACACTCACATTAGATTAACGGATGATGCGCGTATTATTGAGTTTTATGTGCACGAAGGAGATAGCATCCAAAAAAATGACACCTTGTTTTCTTATGCACTAGATAGAGATGATGATATTAATGGTCAATCAGCTCAATCACTCAATATTGGTTCTATAACTGCAAGTGGCAAAGACGATTGGTGGGTGAAGGAATTGTTTGCTCTAAAGAAAAAAATTGCATTAAACAACATTGATGCGGCAGAAAATGCCAGTTTAATTAATAATTATAAATCAGAAATAAAACGATTAAGTAACGAAGTAATTTTAGATGTGTTACCAAAAAATCGTTTAGAGTTCGTACAAAACGAAATTTTTAGATTAAATACCCAGAATCAGAAATTACAACATGAGAATAGTGAGTTATATGGCTTAATTAAAACATTAGGACCTAGTACTAATAAAAATAAATATAGCGCCTCCAATATTCGTTTAAAAAGTGGTGCCCGTTTAGCTTCAAATGATCTTGAGAAATTAGCTTTCAGTGAAGAATTGTTATCTGAACCAAAATATTTTAAGTCGCCCATTGGAGGAGTTTCAACACGAATATTTATTCATAACTATGAAACGGTTTTGAAAAGCGAAGAAATTATGTCGATACATCAAGCTCACCCAGCTTTTATTAAAGCATATTTTGAGCAAGAAGATTTACGGTATTTTCATGAAGGCGATGTATTTAATATTGATTTTCCGGATGGAACCAGTAGTAAAGGTGTTTTAAAGAGATTTTATATCGCTACTTATACTTTGCCCGAAGAGTTTCAAAAAAAATATGAGCCAACTACACGAAGTATAGCAGCAGATATCTATCCACTCGATTCTTCAGAAGTTGTTAAGTGGAGAGCTTTTTATAAAATGAGTGTGGCCATTTCTAAATTAAAATTTAACTAAGGGCTATGGAAAAAACATTAGCAAATAATAAAGTTGAGTTTCACGATAACGTTGTAACTGTTTTTGGTAAAACGTTTTATTATTTCGAATCTTTTAGTTCGTTAAAGATTGATGATTTAGAAAAATATGATGCTATTATTATTGATGCCAGAGACATTGAATTTACACGTATTATTGTTAAAAAATTTCGTAGCCATTCAAATCTTGAATTTTATTTAAAGCCTTTGTTTTTAATTAACAATAAGGTTACAGAAGACCCATACATTAAAGAATTAACTGATGGCATTATCATGTCTTTTGATCAGATATCAGAAACTATTAACGATATCAATCAAATCAACATGAAAGTGATGCGATTGGAAAGTTCTCTTTCTTCCTCTTTCGAAATTCAAGTATTTAAAAAAGCATTAAACTACATGTTTACGCGTGAAATAAATACCTTAAAACCATGTATAGATACCAATTCATCTATTGGTTATTGTTATCCCGTGCTTTCTGTGAACTTTGATACTTTTGAAGAAGTAAAAGCCATTGAAATATTAGAATGGGCAGTTAAAGAAAATTTAATATGGCCCGACTTTCACGACCGAGTTTATTTGTGTAGCAATTGTAAAGGGGGTCATTTATCATTTAGAGAAGTTTGCCCGAATTGCGATTCAGCAAACATAAAATCTGAAGACTTAATGCACCACTTTCCTTGCGGTTATATTGGTGCTATTAGTGATTTTAGAAACACCATAGATACAGTTTTAACCTGCCCTAAGTGTTCAAAAAATCTTCGTCACATTGGTGTTGATTATGATAAACCTTCTATCATTAATCATTGTCAGAATTGCAATGATGTTTTTCAGGACTATTTAGTGAAAGCGAAATGTGTACAATGTAAAACAGATACGGATGTTCAGTTTTTAATTTCAAAAGATATTAATCTTTACAAACTAACTAAAAAGGGTAGAAATTCCGCTATTGGCGGCATATACACCTCTGATTACGCCCTTAATAATGAGGTTGTAGGAACCATTGATTTAAAAACATTTTCTGTTATGATGCATTATGAACAGGAAAGAACAAAATCAAATCCTTTATTAAATTCAAATTTAGTTGTTTTTTATTTTGAAAATATTTTTGACTTATACAAAATTGTAAGTAAATCTAAAGAGCGTTCATTATTATCAGAATTTGTTGATATTATACGGAATAATATTACTCCTGCTGATTTTATTTGTATCAATAATCCTTCTATCATTAGCGTTTGTATTAACGACGCAAATTTAGAAGAAGCTAAAATTATGGTTTTAAAAATCTCTAATATGATTCAAGAATTGGTAATGAATAATTTTGATAGATTTGATTTAGAAATTACATCTAATGTACTGCCACTTAGTAAAACTATTACTTTTGATAAGCAAATGCAAGCTACCATTAAGGAGCTAGTTGAAAAAACATGATAGAATTCATTGATGAATTTTTTAGCTACATTACTGCCGTAGGTCCATCAAAACTTTTACGTATTTTTTGGTTTTTTGTTTTTTTTGAATTTGCCAGATTTTTTATTTTCGAACTAGCCGTATTAGTTGTTTGGAAGATTAGTGAGCCTCAAAGAAGGGAACGATATAATAATGCTAGAAGAAGACTTTTTATTGAGCGCCCGCTCATTTCAATTATCGTTCCAGGTAAAAACGAAGGAAAGCATATTTACAAATTAGCCAACTCACTCAAAGAACAAAGCTACACCAACTTTGAATTAATAGTTATTGATGATGGTTCAGATGACGATACCGAACGTATTTGTAAAAGTCTTCAAAAAAACGGTTTTATTGATATGTTTTTAAGAAATGAAGTACGAGGAGGTAAAGCTTCTGCCGCTAATTTAGGGTATCGATTTTCAAAAGGTAAAATCATTGTTCATTTAGATGCAGATTGTAGTTATGATTATGATGCCATTGAAAAAATAATTGTCCCTTTTTATCTAAATGATAATATCGGTGCTGTTGGTGGAAATATTTTAGTGCGGAATTATAAAGAAAGTTTATGTGCAACATTACAAGCCATAGAATATTCAGATACCATTTCTGTTGGACGAATTACCTCAAGTTATTTAGGCATTTATAGATTAGTTTCCGGAGCTTTTGGGGCTTTTACAAAAGAAGCTCTAGACAGGGTAGGCGGTTGGGATATTGGTCCAGGACTAGATGGCGATATTACTGTAAAGCTTCGTAAACTAGGGTACAAAATAGTGTTTGAGCCAGATGCTATATGCCAAACTAATGTTCCGGACACCTTTAAAAAATTAATTAAGCAGCGTTTACGATGGGATAAATCCATTGTTCGTTTTAGAGTAAGAAAACATCGCGATGTATTTTATCCCAATGCTACGTTTCGGTTTTCCAATTTTGTTTCAAGTTTAGAAAACATTACCTATAATATTTTATTAAATATAAAATGGTGGATTTACGCCATTGATATGGCAGTTAACTATACGTCACTATTAGCGTTTATATTTCCTTTTAATATTTTATTGTACACAACTAATAACTTTTTAAAATTTTTAGTATTCTCTCTTTTTAGAAAACGCAAAAATTCTTCTATCATTTATTTTATACCTTATCTACCATGCATGGTTTTTTATTTTGGATTTTACTTAAGGTTTGTTAGATCTGTGGCATACGTGCAAGAGTTTTTCTTTAAAAAATCTTATCAAGATTCATGGAATCCATCAAAGTCTTCTAGTCACGCAAAAAAATTAGGGATTTAATATCATCTATAATTTTTATGCTTAAATTTAAGCAATGGCAGAAATAAAAAAATATAACATTTGGTTTTTTTGTATTATTTCCTGTTCACTATTCGGTCAAATATTACCTAAACCTGTTTTTTCTTATAATGCCGGCTATTACGCTGATTCTATTTTACTAACTATCACTTCGCCCGTTTTGGGAGCACAAATTCGTTATACTATTAATGGAGAAGACCCAACCTCTACTTCCCAATTGTATTTAGCTCCACTACTTATTAAAAATCGTAGTCACAGTAAAAATTCAATTTCTACTATTCCCACAAATCCATCATTTAATTATCCAAAACCCGGTTATGATTTATCAAGAGCTGATACAAGAGGTTGGCTTCAACCATTTGATACAGTTTTTAAAGCCACGGTAGTTAAAGCAAAATTATTTAAATCAGGATTTTATTCCGACTCAACAACAACGGCTACATTTTTAATTAAAGAAAATGCTACGCTCATATTCGATTTGCCGGTGCTTTCTATTAGTATAGATAGTACATCTTTGTTTTCTTATAACAATGGTATTTATGTGTATGGTGTAGATTCTATTAATGAGGGGAACTACTCCAACGATACTGCTGTAAGAAAAGCATACATCGAATTTTTTGAAACAACAGGTGGTAGAGTGCTAGCGCAGTATGCTAATATTAAAATTCATGGTAATGGTGGAAGGCATGCTCCTCAAAAATCATTACAATTAAAAGCTGAAAAAGAATTTGGTTATGGAACCTTTTCTCACAAATTTTTTACTCAATCATCGCTCAAAAAATTTGACAAACTATTGCTCAGAAATAGTGGCCATCGTCCTGACTGTATGCCTAGAGATGATATTGGCAGTGAGTTTTTAAAATCTTTAAGAAACATCTCTCAAAATAATAGGCAATGCATTGTTTTAATAAATGGAGAATATTGGGGCGTACAAACCTTAAAAGAGATTTTAGATAATAATTATTTTTATAGAACTTACAATATCCCTAAAACAGATTGTATTGTTTTAACACAAGCCGGTTCTTTAGACGAAGGAAATCCTGGTGATGAAAATTCATATAGTGATTTATTGAACTTTTTTTCGTTAAATAGTTTAGTAAATTCTTCAAATTATAATTACGTGACTACACAAATGGACATAGAAAGTTTTGTTGATTTTGAATGTGGTGAGATTTTTTTAGGAAATGGGGATTGGCCAAATAATAACACTAAATTTTGGAGATACAGAAGGTCTTTTAACGATCCATCATTAAATAACCATTTAGATGGCAGATGGAGGTGGTTGTTTTATGATTTGGACGCGAGCTTTGGCGGTGATTGCAGTGGAATATACCCATCACACAATTCATTAATTAGAGCTACAGACCCTACTTATAATAAATTCACAAGGCCTTTAATTTCTTTGCTAGGAAATCCACAATTTAAAATTGACTTTATTAATCGCTATGCCGATCTATTAAACTCTAATTTTTTATCGTCGCAATTAGCCAACGCTATTTCAACAACAACGGGATCATTTAATTCCGAAATGCAGCAGCATGTCACTCGATGGCATTATCCCTCAATCGCTAATGACTTGCTAACGCGCTCTACTGAAATACCTAGCTTAACTAAGTGGAATAGTATTGTTTCTGATTTATTAAATTTTGCTGGGTTGCGAGCCTCAAAAACAAGAAGACATTTTATGAATTATTTTTCGTTAACAGATACGATAAAAATAACGGTGAACGTAAATGATACATTAATGGGAAAAATTAAACTCAACTCTTTATACCTTGATAAATATATCATTAAAAACACAAACACAACCTATCCTTGGTCTGGCGTTTACTATAATGGTAACCCAGTAACAATGGAGGCTATTGCTTATCCTGGTTATAAGTTTTCGCATTGGAATTTAATAACAGACACTATACATAAATTCACAAAAAATGTTTCGTCAGACACTTTAGTAACAGCATATTTTATAGCTGACACCGCATTTAAACCACAACACTATTTATACATCAACGAAGTAATGGCATCAAATACTAATCTGGTGAAAGATGATTACTTTGAAAATGAAGATTGGATTGAATTATATAATCCAAATAATTTTAGCGTTGATATTTCTGGTTTTTATGTGAGTAATTCATCTATCAATAAAACAAAATTTTTGATTAAAGGGACCAGTCAACAAACCATCATTGCACCATACGGTTTTAAATTAATTTGGCTAGATAATGATGCTAATCAAGGCACTTTGCACAGCAACTTTAAACTAAGTGCCAGCTTAGATTATTTATATTTAAGCTTACCTAATGGGCTACAAACTGTAGATAGTATTATGTTTCAAAATTTAGCAACTGACGTTTCATTTGGTAGAGAACATGACGGAAAACCTAACTGGATTATATTTAACGAGCCTACACCTAACTCAAGTAATCGTATTAGAGAAATACCTGAGCTAGATTACTTTTTAATTTATCCAAATCCCACAACTGATTTTTTATACTTTACTCAAATCAAAACGGTGAATATTTACGACATTTTAGGAAAACACATTTTATCATTCAATAATACTAAACTCATTGATGTCCGTGATTTAGCACAAGGCATATATATCCTAAAAACAGAAGACGGTCAAGTTATTAAATTTACTAAGAGTTAGTAGGTATAATAATTGTTTCTATACAATAAAAAATAAAATTGTTTGGATAATCAACAATCCATCTATCCACAAATAATAATAAAAAGAATGTTTGTTTTCGTTAGTCAATAAAATAGTCACTAACAAGATTAACCGTAATATAACAGACTTCATCAAAAAAATTGGATCGCTGTTAAATTTATAAAAACAGCTGAATCCAATAATAACAAGTCCACAACAAATTATTTTCGTAGTATTTACTCCAAAGCGGTTAGCATAGGTATTTACACCGGACAAATAATCAGCATCATTGTCCTTAATATCAAACAACATGCACAATACAGAAATGAAAACAAACTGAGATGCTAAAAACCAAACACTGTGCGAGGTTAATAAATCGTTTTCGATTAAAGGCACAAGGCTACAACTAATAACCCATACCATAGAAATTAAAAATGGTTTGATGTAACCATAGCGCCTTAAATTAAATGGCTGTAAATAATACAAGGTCGAAATGATTTCGGCGCCAACCATAATGCCAATAGACAACCTGCTTAACTTATTGCACAGAAACAAAACACTAATCAATGATATTCCAATGGAGTAGAGCATAATTTTTTTATGCTGAATTGTCCATAATGATCTTGGCGAATGACTATTGCTTTCATTTACTACATGGTATCCTCTTTGCACATTATATTGCAAAAAAGTACAAAGCAGTACAAATATCAAATATGAATTATTATCAAAATTTACGGGAATAGGAAATAAATGATAAGTTAAAAAAACCTGCGACAAAGCGCAAAAAGCAATGAAAATATTAGCATACACTAACGTTTTAATAAATGGTGAAGATATGAAGGAATTAGTTTTCAAATATATCTATTGCGTTTTGTGTAGTAACTTCGGCAACTTCTTCAATAGAAATGTTTTTTATCTCTGCAATTTTTTGTGCAATTAAAGGAATATAAGCACTTTCATTTCGTTTGCCACGATATGGAACTGGTGCTAAATAAGGCGCATCTGTTTCTAAAACTAAATCATGTAACTTTAATTGTTCTACTACTTTATCTAATCCCGAATTTTTAAAAGTAACCACTCCTCCAATCCCTAATTTGAAATTACCTAAAGATAAAATTTGTTGTGCTTGAATAATATCTCCGCTAAAGCAGTGAAAAATACCCTTTGGTAATTTTTCGAAAGATTTTAAAATAGAGAATATTTCATCAAAGGCATTGCGGCAATGAATAACAATTGTATAATTATATTCTAAGGCCCAAAATATTTGCTCTCTAAATGCTAATTCCTGTTCTTTGATAAAAGTTTTGTCCCAATATAAATCAATGCCAATTTCGCCAATGGCTGAAAATCTTCTTAAATCCAACCATTTTTTTACAATCTCTAATTCCTCTCTATAATTTTCTTTTACTGAACATGGGTGTAATCCCATCATAGGCAAACACTGTTCAGGAAAATGAACTTCCAGCTCCAACATACCTTCAATACTGCTGCTATCCACATTAGGCATGTAAAATTTAGTGAC
>JBKJPW010000159.1:0-7666 GCA_046594225.1 Bacteroidia bacterium | reverse complement strand
GATAAGTGTTTACTTTCCTTCTATCCAATTTGTAATTTCAGCATCCATTGGCTTTACACCTGATGCTAAATATTTTACTAGGTTTCCTTTTTCGTCAACTAAAAATTTATTGAAGTTCCATTTTACAGTCGCATCCAAAACACCATTTTCAGTTTTGTGTGTTAACCATTGGTAAATAGGACTTTTAGCAATGCTAACTTTTTCCATCAACGGAAAAGTAACACCAAAGTTTTTAGTACAAAATGATTTGATATCAGCACTTGTTCCTGGTTCTTGTCCACCAAAATCATTACATGGGAACCCAACAATCACAAAGTTTTTTGATTTGTATTTTTCGTACAATGCTTCTAAGTCTTTATACTGCGGCGTGTATCCACATTCTGATGCTGTATTCACAATCATTATTTTTTTGCCTTTTAAATCAGCAAAATTAAAATCTGTCCCTTCTAGGGTTTTGGCTTTAAACTCATGTAAGTTTTTAGTGCCGCTTGTTGTAAATGCCATGGCCATTGCTGCTAACGCTATTGTAAATAATTTTTTCATGTTATTGAATTGATTTTAATGTTAATGATATTTGTCATAATTCTCAAAAAAAGAACTTTCTAAATATATCTATAACAAATATAAAGCAATAGAGTTTAACAAATGGCAATTTATTTCCTAAATTTGCCCTGCTTTGCAAACAGATGTTCATATCTCTTCTCAAGAAACTATAATTTATAGTAAAGCAAAGTCTTTATTTAAACTCACTAAATTTACCTTATCTGCATTAGTAGTATTTTCAGCCGTTATTACTTTTTTTACAGTAGCCGAATCTTTTAATTGGAAACAAGTGTTAGCCATTTGCTTAGGTGGTTTTTTAGTTACTGCTGCTGCCAATGGTTTTAATCAAATTATAGAAAAAGATTTAGATAAATTAATGAATAGAACCAAACTTAGACCTATTCCTACTGGCAATTTAACGGTAAATCAAGCATTTGTTTTTTGCACTATTATTGGTTTAATAGGTACGATAATGTTGTGGGTTTTTACAAATCCATTATGTGGTATTATTGGGTTTGTTTCTATTATTTTATACGCTTTGGTTTACACACCATTAAAACGTGTAACTCCTTTTTCGGTATTTGTGGGCGCTATTCCAGGCGCTTTACCCACTTTAATTGGCGCCATTGCAGCTACAGATGGTTTTGGGCACGTCACCTTTTTTGCGATGTTATTATTTTGCATTCAGTTTTTTTGGCAATTCCCTCATTTTTGGGCTATTGCCTGGGTAAGCCACGATGATTATCAACGCGCAGGTTTTTTTATGTTACCATCAAAAGGTGGAAGAGATAAGAGCTCTCGTTCACAAATTTTAGTGTATACTTTATCTTTATTTCCGATTGCTTTAACTCCTTTTATTTTCAACTTTACAGGATGGATGTCGGCTACTGTTGTTAGTTGCATGGGATTAGTATTTATTATTCAGGCATATAATTTATATAAGTCGGGTACTATTGAAGATGCTCGAAAACTAATGTTTGGTTCATTTGTTTATTTACCATTAGTGCAATTAACTTTAATGATTGGTCACAAATTCTTAATACAATGATTATGATAGAAGAAAAATTTAAACCTAGTCCAACCTACAAAGCCGAATTAAAAGAAGCTTATAACAAAGCCTCTAAGCCATTGTTATGGGTAGGTATTATTAGCATAGTAATGTTGTTTGCAGGACTAACCAGCGCATACGTAGTTCGTGCAGATAATGGAAATTGGTTGTTGTTTAATTTACCAAATGCTTTTTATTTAAGTACTGCGGTTATTATTACTAGTAGTATTACCTTGTTTTTTGCGCTACAAATGGCTAAAAAAGACAATAAAAAAGGGACTATTTTTGGCTTATTAGCCACTTTTGTTTTAGGCTTAGCTTTTACTTATTGTCAGTATGCAGGTTGGGGAGAATTATATAGTAAACATATTGTTTTTGGAGGAAAATCTTCTAATGCTGCGGGTTCATTTTTATATTTAATTACTTTTCTGCATTTATTGCACTTATTTGCGGGTTTGATAGTGGTTTTGGTGACTCTTAAAAACAGTATTAAAGGTAAATACAACGCTCAAAATACGCTCGGTTTAGAACTTTGTTCAATTTATTGGCATTTTCTTGATATTTTATGGGTGTATTTGTTTTTATTTTTGTATTTTATTCGCTAAACTTGTACCATAATTTATAAAAATCGTTAAAACGTAAATTTTACTTATGTCTCACAGTACAGAAATCGATTCAAAACACGCCTGGGATGGCGGCAGGTCACCATTCGGCGTAAGCTACGGAAAAATGATGATGTGGTTTTTCCTAGTTTCCGATGCTTTAACCTTTGGTGGTTTATTAGTATCTTATGGTTTTATCCGTCATAAATATGTTGATGTTTGGCCAAAAGCTGAAAATGTGTTTACACATTTTCCTTTTATTGAACAGCATTTACCTTTAGCCTATGTTGGTTTAATGACTTTCATTCTAATTATGTCTTCTGTTACCATGGTATTGGCTGTTGAGGCTGGCCATAGAAACGACAGACGTAAAGTAACAGTTTGGATGTTTTGGACTATTGTTGGTGGAGCTACTTTCGTAGGTTCTCAAGCTTGGGAGTGGTATCATTTTATTGTTGGTACAGAAGCAGGAGCTTTACGTCATGTATGGAGCGAAGAGTTACATACTTATGTTGAACAAACAGTGTATGGTGCTAATATGACCGTTAATGAATATGGTGTACCTCAATTTGCTAATTATTTCTTCTTTATTACAGGTTTTCATGGATTCCACGTATTCTCAGGAGTTATCATTAATTTAACTATTTTTTTAAATGTATTAAAAGGTACATACGAAAAACGCGGTCATTACGAAATGATTGAAAAAGTTGGATTGTACTGGCATTTTGTAGATTTAGTTTGGGTATTTGTATTTACCTTCTTCTACTTATTGTAATTACTAATTCATTTAACATTCAAAATTTAACATTTAAAATTTATTAATTATGTCAGCAGAATTTCACGACGATTATCCATCATACGAAACTATGGCTCACCATAGCGAAGAAGAAGGAAAGAAAAAAAGAAAAACGTTATGGAGAGTATTTTGGTACATGTTAGCCATTACTATTTTCGAATTAGTTATTGGTTCAATGGCACCAAGCCAAGGTTGGAGTGGTACTTTAGGAATTAAAGTATTATTTATTGGTTTAACCATAGTAAAAGCAGGTTTTATTGTAATGGCTTTTATGCACTTAGGGCATGAAGTTACATTTATGAAATATGCTATTTTAGCGCCTTATATTATTTTTATCTCTTACGGTATCTTCATTATTTTAGATGAAGGTGTTTATAGTGGAGATCCTCAAAATAGAACAACAGTTGATCCAATTCTTATTAAACAGCAATTAGATTTGAAAGCAGGGCACGGACATCATGATGCGGCAGCTACCGAAGCTCATGGAGCAGAGCACGCTGAAGAAACTCATCATTAATAGTTAAAAAGCTACTTAAGCCCATTCGATGATTTCGGATGGGCTTTTGTGTTATATGAGAATTAAATGCTATAAAAATGAAATTTTTGGCGTAACTTCATTAAACAAATAATAATAGCTCCATGAAAAATGTTTATTTATTAATCACCGTTCTGGCTATTGCTTGTTCAGTTAATGCGCAGGTAACTCTTACCAAAGCATTTAACGAGCCTGTACTAGGCAATACCATCACTAAACAGTTATATGATTCTGTGGGTATTGTGCCAAAAAATACAGGAGCAAATCAAATATGGGATTTTTCGGGATTTATGATTAAATCAACTACAGAAACTAGTAACTACATAACGCCTAGCTCTGCACCAAACGGAGCATCTTATACGGGAGTAACTTTTGTTGAATCTTACGGTTCAGGAAATTATTTATACATGAAAGTAACTGCCAGTAGATATGAATTAGTGGGATTACAAAACCCTAATTTTAAATTGAATTTGAGTAGCAATACAGCTACTGAATTTATGTGGCCAGTTACAATGGGCTATTCGTTAAACGACGCTTTTTCGGGAACTGCAAATGCAAATAATATGAATGGTAGTGTTTCTGGAAACGCTAACACTTTAGGCTGCGGTACGGGCACTTTAATTTTACCAGGAGGTGTTAGTTATACAGGAGTGCTTCAGGTAAAAATGAGTTTAACAGCTCATGCCAGTTTTTTGTTTGGCTTAACAACAGTAGATTTGAAATTAGTACAATATATGTATTACGATGTGGCTAATAAATTCCCCCTATTAACGGTTATGTATACAGACGTATCGGGAGCATACACCTCTAAATCGGCTGATGTAAAAGTAAATTCAGCTATTGTTGGCATTAATGATTTAACTAACGAGGTAAATTTTAATATGTTTCCAAATCCTGCAAATGATAATGTGCAAATAAAATTACAAAATGCTACTCAAGCTCATTGCAAAATAGATATCATGAATGCTCTTGGACAAATAGTGCAAACTGCTGATTTAGGAAATGATACAGAAATTTTAAATACTATTTCTATTTCTCATTTACCTTCTGGGATTTATTTACTTAAAACAACTTTAGGTAATATAGTTTCTAACAGAAAATTAATTGTAGAATAATTACTTCTAAAAAATTAAAAGAGCCATCAATAATCATTGGTGGCTCTTTTTTTATAATATCGATTTTTAATAAGCCCTTTCATTAATGCCTTCCATGAAATTTACAAAAGCTTTATTAGCTACTTTGTTTCCTCCTGGTGTTGGGTAATTACCTGTAAAATACCAGTCGCCCAGGTTATTAGGACACGATTGATGCAAGCCTTCAATAGTTTGGTAAATAATTTGCAAGTCGGCTTTTAAATCTTTTGGACGTAATAAATCACCAATTTTTTGAGAAATTTCTTCGTTAGTAAAGGTTCTATAAATTTCCTGAACCACATTAATTTGCTCTTCTTTAGGTTTCAATAATTCGGCTTTTGCTCTTTCGTATAAAGTATTTAAAATAGATTCTTTACCTGTTTCTTTAATTAATGAAATAGCAGCATCAAAGGCTATAAATTTGCTCAAAATAGCCATGTCAATCCCGTAGCAGTCAGGATAACGAATTTGTGGAGCAGATGAGATAATCACTATCTTTTTAGGATGTAACCTATCTAATATCCTTAATATACTTTGTTTTAAGGTCGTTCCTCTCACAATACTATCATCTAAAACCACCAATGTATCAATGTCTTTTTTTACGGTTTCGTAAGTGATATCATACACTAGATTTACTAAATTATCACGGCTTTCATCGTCTGTAATAAAGGTGCGTTGCTTAGCATCTTTTAAAATAATTTTATGTATACGAGGATGACTCGCAAGTATTTGACTTAATCTAGGTTCAGAAACATTAGCTCCTAATTTTAAAATTTCGGTAGCTTTTATTTTATTAACGTGTTCATCAATACCTTCTACCAATCCACCAAATGCTACTTCGGCAGTGTTGGGGATATAACTAAAAACAGTGTTTTCTAAATCGTAATCAATAGCTTTTAAAACTTGTGGTACTAAGTAACGACCTAATTGCTGACGCTCTTTGTAAATATCAGCATCATTACCTCTACTAAAATAAATACGTTCAAACGAACAAGCTTTTCTTTCAAGAGGTTCAATAATTTGTTGCTCAGTAAATGTGCCGTCTTTTTTAATAATAGCTGCATAACCAGGATTTAACTCTTTAACATCTTTAATATCCACATTAAACACGGTTTGTATAACTGGTCGTTCGCTTGCTACAACCAATACTTCATCATCTTTGTACATGTACGCCGGCCTAATGCCGTTAGGGTCGCGTAACACAAATGCATCGCCGTGCCCCATCATACCAGCCATCACATAACCACCGTCCCAACGTTTGCTACTTTCTATTAATATAGAAGCAACATCAATGTTTTTTTGAATTTCTTTTGAAATCTCAAAATTATTAAGTCCTTTTTCTTTAAATTGTTTAAATAATCGATCGTTTTCTTTATCTAAAAAATGACCAATTTTTTCCATTACAGTAACGGTATCGGCCTTTACTGTAGGGTGCTGACCAAGTTCAACTAAATGCTCTAATAATTCATCAACATTGGTTAAATTAAAATTACCTGCCACTAATAAGTTACGAGCCATCCAATTATTTTGGCGGCGAAATGGATGGCAACTTTGAATGTTATTGCCTCCATAAGTGCCATAACGTAAATGCCCTAAAATGAGTTCTCCCATAAAAGGGATATTCTTTTTTTGCCATTCAATATCATTATAAGCGTCTGGATTTTTTTGTTTGGCATTAATATACAAGTCATTAATTTGCGAAAAAATATCTTGAGTAGCCTTTGGTTCAATAGAGCGTAAGCGGTCAATATAAGGTGTTCCAGCGTCTACATCTAATTTTATGGTAGCCACGCCAGCACCATCTTGCCCACGATTAATCATCTTATCCATGAGTTGATACATTTTATGTAAACCGTATCTACTACTACCGTATTTTTCTTTATAAAAACTTAAAGGCTTTAATAATCTTATTAAAGCAACGCCGCATTCGTGTTGTATATTATCACTCATAATTTCAGGGTACAAATTTACAATTTACTTGGATTTTTTAGGTAATAGTTTTTAACTATTAGACTAAATAGCCCGTTTAAATTAAAATCTGATAAATCTCCTTCATAATTCAAAAAATAGAACGCAGATGCCTCGGATTTTGTATGATAAATAGGATTAATTAGCACTATCCGTTGGGCTACTATAACTAAACAATAAAGAAATCCTTTTTCATCTTATACTATCATAAAAATCTGCGTTCCATTATTATTAAATAACTATTACGCAAGAGCTCCAATGTCTAAAAGTCAGATGGATTTTAGGAGTCCAATTTAATATACAAAATGTAGATTATTTGAATTTTTGTATGTATGACTAAATATTTGTATATTTAAGGTTGTTAAATAGAGAACTTATGTTAAAAAAAATACTCACTCCATTATTGCTATTATTTTTAATGAGTCACGCCAATGCTCAAGTTAAAATAAACGAATACTCTGCTTCGAATTCAGGAGCAAGTATACTTGATAATACAGGCGATAATTCAGATTGGATAGAGCTATACAATGCAGGGGCATCTGTTGTTAATTTGGGTGGATGGAATTTAAGTGATAACCCTGCTAACGTTAGTAAATATGCAATTCCAGCAGGTACAAGCATTTCGCCTGGTAGTTTTATGCGAATATGGTGTAGTGGAAAAGGTACTCCTGCTAATGCATCAGGCCATATTCATACCAATTTTAAGTTAACACAATGTAATGGAGATTGGATTGTGTTATCAAACGGTGGAATTTTAAAAGATTCTGTTCAAATGAGAAGAACTCAGGCAACCCATTCTATGGGAAGAAAACCTGACGGTTCTGCAACATGGAAAATATTTACGTCTCCAACACCTAACGCTACTAACTCAAGCACTGGTTATGCGGCTTATGCGCGAACACCGGTGATGAATGTTCCTCCTGGATTTTATTCGGGCACAAAAATCGTTTCTTTAAGTGTTACACCATCTAATAGTTTAACTATTTATTATACAACCGATGGTTCCGAACCAACCACTGGTTCAACAGTATATGTATCTAC
>JBKJPW010000001.1:0-8328 GCA_046594225.1 Bacteroidia bacterium | reverse complement strand
ATCACTCATCACTCATCACTCATCACTCATCACTCATCACTCATCACTCATCACTCATCACTCATCACTCATCACTATTCCACGTCATCGCTCATCCAATCCTTAGCTTTGCTAATTAATGAATCGAAGAAGTTTCCTACTTTTTGTTTAGAGTGACCCGTTACTTTTTTCTCTGCTTTTTTGCTTGCTGTGTTAGCTTCTACTAAAACTGTTTCTTCTACTTGTTTAGAAGAATTAGAACCACGTTTTAATTCGCGCTCGTATTTTTCAATACCTTTCATTACTAAGCCCACGCCTGTTGCATACATTGGATTTTTTAACTCATCGTCAGCACCAGCTAAGTGTTCGTTAGGAGTTCCAATTCGGCAATCCATACCAGTAGTTAACATCACTAGTTGAGGTAAGTGTTTTAATTGAGAACCACCACCCGTTACAACAATGCCTCCTGCTAATTTGCGTTCGAAACCAGAAGATTTAATTTCAAATAAAACGAATTCTAAAATTTCTTCCATACGCGCTTGAATAATTTGCGCTAATGTATTAACTGAAATTTCTTTGTGTGGACGACCTCTTAAACCAGGAATCGAAATCACTTCATTCATTTGATTCTCTTGAGCTAAAGCTGAGCCGAAACGCATTTTTAATTGCTCGGCTTGTGTTTTAATAATTCCACAGCCTTCTTTAATATCATCTGTAATAATATTACCACCAAAAGGAATAACAGCAGTATGACGAATAATACCATCATAGAAAATAGCAACGTCAGTAGTACCACCACCAATATCCACTAAAACCACACCAGCTTCTTTTTCTTCATCGCTCAATACTGCATCAGCACTTGCTAATGGCTCTAAGTGTAAGTCAACCGTAATTAATTTAGCACGATCTACACATTTGAAAATATTTTTTACTGCAGAAACTTGCCCTGTAATGATATGGAAATTCCCCTCTAAACGAATTCCTGAATGCCCAATTGGGTTACGGATGCCACTTTCGTTATCAATAATATATTCTTGAGGAATCACGTGAATAATTTCTTCACCTGGACTCATCACTAAACGGTGCATGTTATCAATTAATTGATCCACGTCGTTTTGTGAAACTTCTTCTTCTAAAGATTTACGGGTAACCATACCACGGTGTTGCATACTTTTAATATGCTGCCCAGCAATGCCTACAATTACTTCTTCAATATCAATATTGGCTTTATCGCCAGCAATTTTAATAGCGGCTTTAATAGATTCAATAGTTTGTTCAATATTAGCAACTACACCACGGTGCACACCCAATGACTCGGATTTACCAATACTTAAAATCTCTACTTTACCATGATCGTTTTTATAACCAACGATAGCGGCAATTTTAGTTGTTCCAATGTCAAGACCTACTACTAGTTCTGCATTTGCTGGCATTTGTTTTTGTGTTGGTTTATTGTCCATAAACTTATTTTTTAGTGCAAACCACTTGGTTCTTATATTTTATATTAATGATGGAATACTTATTCCAACCATCTGTTTTGTTTAATCCTTCGGTGTAAAATGTTTTAAGCTTTTCAAACTTCTCTTCAAAATCTATCGCTTCGCCAAAAACAATTTTATGATTACCAATTGAAGGGTATAATTCTAATTCCTTATCATTCGTTACATTTATTTGATGTATCAGACTTTTTAAAACGGAATCTTTAGCAATGTAAGCGGAGATATTATAAATATCATCTAGTACACTAATAGCTGCAAACTTTTCGTTTTTTGAAATGGCATCTACCGAAATTTGATAGCGTGTTGCATAGGGTTCAACTATATATCCTGTAGCAATGAGCACACGTGCTGTGTATTTATCACTTAAGGGCATTAGTTTTGATTTATCATCAATGTAATAACTTTCGCCATCCATATTCATTACACGAACTAATGGTGTGCGTTGTTTAACATCAATGGTTACATCTCCATTTACATCTACTGCTATATCAGCATTTTCAACCGCGGGGTGTGAGTTTAAAGCTTTCTCTAAACTATTAACATCTATATTTTTTAAAGAGGTATGTAAAATAGAATCGTTTCTTTCTTTAAAAAACTCTTTTACATCTTCTTCATCAATAAATGTATTTACCTCGGTATTATTAACTGACACTAATAAATTTTCGGATACAACGTTTTTTTCTTTGCTAGTAGCAAAGGCTAAAGACGCCATAAGACCTGATAATCCAATAATCCAAAGAACGATACTTATTATTTTTCTAAAATTGATATTTTTCATTTTATGTTTCCCGCAGATGTCGCAGATTTTCGCAGATTTTTATTTTAAATCTTTCTCCTGTATTTCTGCCAACTGCCACTGCCTACTTTTTACCTCTACTTTCGTCCCTTCAATCCCTTCTGTCTTTTCAATCTCTTATATCCCTTCCGTCTTTTATGTCCCTTCCGTCAACAACTTCTCAATCGGCTCAATCAAACTGTCTATATCTCCTGCTCCTAATGTCATCAAAACTTGTGGTGGATGTGTTTTTAAAAATTCAATCACGTTTTCTTTTTTTACTAAAAACTTTTCCGTGCATTTCATTTTATCTAACAACATCTGCGAGTTAATTCCTTCGATTGGTTTTTCGCGAGCAGGATAGATATCTAACAACACACATACATCCAACAAATCTAAACTCTCTGCAAAACCATCGGCAAAATCGCGCGTGCGTGAAAATAGATGTGGTTGAAAAATGCCTGTCACCTTTTTATCTGGATATAATTGTTTTGCGGCTGTAATAGCGGCTCTCAATTCTTCCGGGTGGTGGGCATAATCATCTATGTACACAACAGACTTTGATTTTACTCGGTAATCAAATCTTCGTTTTACTCCTTTAAAAGAACGTAAGGCTTTGTTTATCACATCGCCCTTAATACCTAATTGTTGCGCAACAGCCACTGCTGCAATCGAATTCTCCACATTATGTAAGCCTGGTAATCCAATGGCTACGTGACTTACAGGCTCTATTGGACTGTTGATGTTATAACAAAATTCGCCATCAATAATTTCAATAGAATTTGCAGAGTATTCAGTATCTAAATTTAATGAGTAGACGAGTCTTTTATCCTTGAGTCTCAAATCGTTATCAACATTTTTTTTAACAATCAAAAAACCCCCGTTTTGAACCTGAGAAGCAAATTGAGTATACGTTTGCAGCATGGTATCTGCATCGCCATAAATATCCAAATGGTCAGCGTCAACGCTTGTTATCACTGTAATATAAGGATGAAGCGTTAAGAAAGAACGGTCATACTCATCCGCTTCAACCACAACATAAGCATCCTTGTCGTTAGCATCACCCAACAATAAATTGGTGTGGTAGTTTTGAGAAATACCTCCTAAAAAGGCAAAACAATTGATACCTGCTGTTTTTAAAATGTGAGTGGTAAGTGTAGTAGTGGTAGTTTTGCCATGAGTACCTGCAATAGCAATTGTTTTAAATTGCTTAGTGATTTCGCCTAATACCCAAGCGCGTTTTTGCATATTGAATCCTTTATTTTTAAAATAAACAAATTCTTCATGATCGATGGGGACAGCTGGAGTATAAATTATTAAGATTTCTTCGGGTAAATATTTTGAAATTATTTTTTTAACTAAAACTTTGTCTTCGTCAAAATGAAGTTCAACTCCTTCGTTTTTCAATTGAGTTGTTAAAGCAGTTTCGGTTTTATCATAACCATATACAGTTTTTCCATAGTGATTAAAATAACGTACTAAGGCACTCATGCCAATACCACCAGCTCCAAGGAAATAATATAATTTGTAATCTAGTATGTTCATGTAATGCTAAAGGCTGTAGTTGGCTAATTTTAAAACTTCTAATGCAATAACATTGGCTGAATTTTGAAATGCCATTTGGCTAATGTTATTAGTTAATGTAACTTGTTGTGATGTGTTACTAATTAAAGCGATTGCTGTTGGCACTAAAGTACTTAAGGCCTCATTATCTTTAATTAATATAGCAGCTTGTTTATTAGTCAACGCCATCGCATTTTTTGTTTGATGATCTTCGGCAACATTTGGTGATGGAACTAAAATACTTGGCATGCCGATGTTGCATAATTCGGACACAGAACTAGCGCCGGCTCTTGAAATAACAATATCAGCGGCTGCATACGCTAAATCCATGCGAGAAATAAACTCTAAGGCATAAATATTATTATTAGAAAATTGCTCGACTTGTTGTACTGCAGTTGTATAATAACCTTTACCTGTTTGCCAAATTAGTTGAATGTTATTGTCTACTAATTTTTGTAAACCGGCTCCCATCGATTCGTTAATGGTTCTGGCACCTAAACTGCCACCAATTACTAAAATAACTTTTTTGTTGGGCGATAATTTGAAAAAGCTAAGTGCTTCGTCTCGATACTGTTTCACATCTTTTAAATCTTGACGAACAGGATTACCTGTTAGTAGTATTTTTTCTTTAGGGAAAAATTTCTCCATGCCGTCATAAGCCACGCAAATTTTGCTTGCTTTTTTAGAAAGGATTTTATTAGTGATGCCTGCGTATGAATTTTGTTCTTGTAATAAAGCGGGAATACCCTTTGATGTTGCTGCTTTTAATAATGGTCCGGAAGCATAGCCGCCAGTGCCTACAACTACATCTGGTTTAAAGTCGTTGATGATTTTACGAGTTTTTAAAAGGGATTGTATAATAAGGAATGGTAATTTTAAATTAGCTAAAGTGAACTTACGTTGAAAGCCAGCAATTGGAACACCTATAATTTTGTAACCAGCTGCAGGAACTTTTTCCATTTCCATTTTTCCTAAAGCGCCAACAAATAAAATCTCCGCATTAGGAACTAATTTTTTTAGTTCGTTAGCAATAGCTACTGCCGGAAATATATGTCCGCCTGTGCCGCCGCCGCTTAATATGACTTTTAGTGGTTTCATGACCTCACCCCCAACCCCTCTCCAAAGGAGAGGGGAGTAGGAATTGTTTTTTTATTGAGTTATAACTTCTTGTTCTTTATGTGTTGTGTCCTCATTTGCTCTGCTCACACTTAAAATAATACCAATTGCAATACAAGTAAACCAAATAGAGGTTCCGCCCATACTCACTAATGGTAAAGGCTGACCAGTTACAGGAAATAAATTTACTGCAACCGCCATATTAATTAATGCTTGAAACACTAAGCTAAAGCTTAGACCAACGGCCATAAGCCCACCAAATGTTTTTTCTGAGTCTCTTAAAATTCTAATGCCTCTGAATAATAAGATCATATATAAGAACAGTAATGCAAAGCCTGTGAATAAACCATACTCTTCAATAATAATAGCGTAAATAAAATCAGAAGAAGCTTGTGGTAAAAATGCACGTTGTGTACTATTACCTGGCCCTTTGCCAATAATACCTCCTGTTGCAATAGCTATTTTTGCTTGTTCACTTTGGTAATTATTTTTAGCATCTCCTTTGCTGAAATTTTCGATACGTGCTTTCCATGTAGCACCACGAGGAATTAAATCTGGAAACTGATATATAGTAATGCCCAATAATAGTGCAAAACCTATACAGCCTCCAAGTATATATAGTATGAACTTTATTTTTACTCTGCCTACAAACATTAAAAACAAGCAGTTCAAAAATAATAACGCTGCTGTAGAAAAGTTGGCTGGAAAAATTAATAAACAAATGAAACCAACAGGGACTAGTAAATACTTTAGTAGTGATTTAAAATCATCTAATTGACCTTGACGAATAGTAAGTGTGCGCGCGACGAAAATTAATAAAATAATTTTGGCAACGTCAGAGGATTGAAATGTTAGCCCTAACCCTGGTATTTCTACCCATCTGCTTGCCTCACCGGCACTCACCCCTTTTAGTAAAGTAAATAGTAATAGTGGAATCACTAAGAAAATACCAAATTGTGCTACTCTTGAAAATAACGTATATTTTAGTTTGTGAACTAAATACATAATAAAGATACCTCCCACAATAGTGATGGCATGTTTTATTAAGTAAGCTTCAGTATTACCTTGCTTGTATTTATGTGCTAATGTTACAACAGAACTGTATACTACCAAAATTGATAGCAGAGATAGCAGGAACACAATGGTCCAGATAACTCGATCGCCTTTTAAGTATGCAAATTGTTTCATTAGTTTATTTTTGTTATTTGTCTTCGACTCCGCTCAGACTGACAAAGTTGTCATGCTGAATTTGTTTCAGCATCTCAAGAGACCCTGAAACGAGTTCAGGGTGAGGGTACTATTCAGTCCCTGTTAAAACGAGTTCTTTAAATTTGTTGCCTCTGTTTTTATAATTATCAAAAGGATCGAAGCTTGGGCAAGCAGGCGAAAATAAAACCGCTTGGTTTTTAATCGCTTTTGCTTTCGAAATTCCGACAGCACTTTCTAAATTATCGGCTACAATAACCATCACGTGTTTATTAAAAATATTTTTTATTTCAGAGAAACGTCTGCCAAAATAAATTACGGTTTTAATGTTAAAGTAATTGATGTTTGTAAACCAAGAGTAATCAGTTTTTAAATCATCTCCACCCAATATCAGCACTATTTCTGTATCAACAGAATTAATGCTTTCCACAGCTAGTTTCGCATTTGTCGCTTTCGAATCATTAATGAAAGTCACTTCATTAATGTTGGCTACAAATTCAAAACTATGGTCTGTTTCTCTATTAATAGAAAATGTTTTCTGACCTAATGCAACTTCCTTCATTGTTATAAACCTCTTACAGCAGATTTAAATTGAACACCTCTGTCTTCGTAGTTTTGAAACATATCGAAACTAGCACAAGCCGGAGATAATAAAACAGCATCGCCTTTAGAAGCTAATTTGTAAGACATTGCCACTGCTTCAGCAGCAGAACCTGCTTCCATAATATTTTCAACAGAACCTTTAAAAGCTTTGATGATTTTTTTATTGTCTACACCTAAGCAAACAATTGCTTTTACTTTTTCTTTCACAAGGTCAACTAATTCTTCGTAGTTGTTTCCTTTGTCTTGTCCACCAACAATCCAAACTGTTGGTTTTTGCATGCTTTCTAATGCATACCAAGCAGAGTTAACGTTAGTTGCTTTTGAATCGTTAATAAATTCGATGCCATTAATAGAGGCAACAAATTCTAAACGGTGTTCAACGTTTACGAAGTCTTCTAAACTTTCGCGGATAATGTCTTTACGTATGTCTACGATACGTGCTGCCATTGAAGCAGCCATTGAATTGTAAACATTGTGTTTACCTGCAAGAGCCAATTGTTCTAGGGTCATAATTAAGGGTTTAGGGTTATTATTATAATTAAGGGTTATTTCATTGTTTTGTAAGAAGGCACCATTTCCTTCAATTGTTTTTTTGATGCTGAAGGGAACTAATTCCGCTTCGATGTGTGTATGCTTCATAAATTCTTCCATCACTAAATCATCTGCGCAATACACAAAGGCATCATCTTTTGTTAAGTTTTGAGTAATACGAAATTTTGAAGCCGCGTAATTCTCAAACTTGTATTCATACCTATCTAAATGATCAGGTGTAATATTTAATAGGACAGCTACGTCTGCTTTAAAATCAAACATACCATCTAACTGAAAGCTGCTTAATTCTAATACGTAGTAATCAAAATTTTCAGTCGCTACTTGGTAAGCAAAACTTTTCCCAATATTTCCACCTAAACCAACATTATATCCTGCTTTTTTCAGGATATGATAAGTAAGTAGGGTAGTGGTTGTTTTTCCGTTGCTTCCAGTAATGCAAATGGTTTTGGCATTGGTATGTCTTCCTGCAAATTCTATTTCAGAGATTACAGGAATATTATTTGCTTTAGCTTTTTGAACTAATTCAACTTTATCAGGTATACCTGGACTTTTTATAATTTCAGTGGCATTTAAAATTAAGTCTTCGGTATGTGTTCCTTCTTCAAAAGGAATTTGATGATGAATTAATTCTGCTTTATATTTTTCTTTAATTAAACTTTTGTCAGATACAAATACATCATAACCTTTGGCTTGCGCTAAAATAGCACTGCCTACGCCACTCTCGCCAGAACCGAGAATAACCATGCGAGGTTTTTGATTTGATATGTTTGTATTTAAGTTCAATTTTATAGTTTATTTAATTTTTGTTTTATTTACCTTCTCATTATGGAGTAAGGGAGGGGCTTACTATCTTAATTTTAATGTTACAATGGTTAGTGCCGCTAGCATAATTCCAATAATAAAAAAACGCATCACAATTTTTGATTCATGAAATCCTGATTTTTGATAATGATGATGCAAAGGCGCCATTTTAAATAAACGGTTGGCTTTGGCAAATTCTAATCCGTGTTTCTTGCGTTGGTATTTAAAATAAAA
>JBKJPW010000147.1:0-8129 GCA_046594225.1 Bacteroidia bacterium | reverse complement strand
TTTTTGCTTTATAGCAGATAGATTACCCCCTACAATTATATTTGGTCTATAATTTTTACTTGAAAAATTTCTTAGTACTCTATCAGCATCACTTTGTTTCCATACCCAAAATGTATTTGGAAAAAATTCTTTATAAACATCGCTGTTTTTCCACATCGAGTAAGCAAAATGTTCATCTGACTGCTGACTATGTTGATATTCAATGCTTTTAATTTCAAGTTTATTTGCCGCTTTAATTATCGCTAACATATTATTATCATAATAACAATAGGTCCAAATCAATTTCGGATTGGATATTTTTAATAATTGTTTAAAAACATTATATTTTATCTCTTGCTCTATTTGTATGTTATAAAATAAATTTGAAAAATGATTTACTCCATTTATCTTTTTACCTTCCATAAAACTCTTAATTAATTCAGAAGTAACGATGTAACTTTTGGTATTATTAAAGCACTTGTTTTTTAAACTAAATTGTAAAGAATAATATTGATACAATGCATCATAAAAAACTTTTAAACGTGATAACTCAATTTTTGCAGAACTATCATAAGAAACTAAAAGTTCATCATAACCAATACCTTTATTTGTAAATTCTTCTTTAATGGGTGATAAATATAAATTAACCATCTTATCAGTGCCCTGTTTATAATAATGCTCAACAAAACCAAAAATAAGAACTTTATTCTTTAAAATATTTCTATTATAAATCTTCAAAATAAATAAAACACCACTTAATCTAATTAATTTAAAAAAACCTTTTAGGTTAAATTTATATTTTTTATATAAAATTGCTTCCGAGAATTTTTCCAACTCTATCTTATTAGATTGCAGTAAACTTAAAAAGTAACCTAAATGAATCCGTGCAATGGGAAAATCACGAACAGAAGATTTTGAATTTTTCAACACAAGAGTTTCCAATTCATCTAACAAATTAATAATATTCAAAGTTTGAGTTTTCAATGATATTAATTGTTTCGTAAATTTTTATTTAATACATTTTCTGAATTCAATGTCTATTTTAAATTATCTTGTGCCTTTTTAAAATCTTCTTTCAACCCAATATCTAACCAATATTCATCAATCCTAAATACTTTAGTCGCTTGTTTATTATCAAGCAACAATTCAAATAAACTTGGCATATCAAAATACTCGTTTTGAGTTATATACTTTAACACGGATGGATTGAGAACATACATTCCAGTATTTATATAATACTCATAAGTCGGTTTTTCTTTCAATCCATTCAAATTCATAGATGAATCAAATTCAACACAAGCATATGGTACTTCATGTGAAAACTGTTTAATACACATTGTTGCTTCTGCCTTATTGGTAATATGGTGATTTAAAAAATCATCATAATTTATAGATGTTAATACATCTCCATTTACAACAAAAAAAGGTTTATCAACTTCAGTTTCTATTAATGATAGTGCCCCTGCAGTTCCCATGCGTTTGTTTTCTTTAGTATAAATAACTTCAACACCAAACCTAGAACCATTTCCAAAATAATTTTCAATAATTTCAGATTTATAATTCACACATAAAATGAATTTCACAAAGCCTTGCATTTTAAAATGCTCAACGATTCTCAACAACATAGGTTTTCCTCCTACTTCTAACATTGGTTTAGGAATATTTTTGGTTAAATCGCCAAGTCTTGTTCCTAATCCGCCAGCCATAATAACCACCCAATTGTCTTTTGTAATCGATTCAAAGTCATCTAAAATTACAACGTCAACTAATTTACCTTCATTATCTACAACAGGCATATGTCTGCGTTTCAACTCACGCAGGCGTTTTTTTATTACCACATGTGATTCTGTGTTTTTTGCAACTGTAGGATTTTTATTAATAATAGACTCCAAATTGAATTTTTTGTTCAATATGCCTCTTCGGAGATCTCCATCGGTAATAATTCCAATTAGTTTATTTTCATTATCAACTACAGGAAGGAACCCGGTTCCATTTTGATCTAAAATGCCTACTGCTTCTTCAAGCGTTGTAGTATCACTATAAATTAAATATTTCATGAAGCAATGTCTTTTATTTTTATTGGAATATCCTTACTTAATGCATTGTTGATTTTTTTACCAATCAAATCTTCAATGCGATTAAATGTATCAATTTGATCATCTACTAATTTTAAAGAAATCATTTCCTTTGTTATAACTGTTCCTTCTTTTAAATCTATATTGCTTACACATCTCATCTGTCTTTCACGATAAGTGATTTCAGATTCTTTTAAAGAAAAGGAGGTTTCAACATCAGTTAGTATAAACTGATCTATAAAATTCAGTTTATCAATAATCTCACTAATTTTTTCAGAAGCTATTGCGGAAGCAAAATCAACTCTTTCAACACCCTCTTGAGTAGTAATATGTTTCTCAAAAATTACTGCCCCTAAAATACGGGCATATTCATTGCTTTTTATGGCATATTCATTATCATATGCCGAATGGTCTGCATAGCCAATCAATAATTCCGGAAACATAGTCTTTAAAAATGCTATTTTCCCAATTTTAACATCTTCTATTTTACTAGGAAAAGCCTGAAAACCAACCATCAACACATTAAGTTTATTTCCAAAATAGTTTTTCTTCTCAACTATTTCTTCTAAAGTTCTACCGCCAACACCAAGTATAATATTTAATTTCGACTCCTTTATTTTCTCTAATAATACATTATCATAAAAAGAAACAGAATGAATGTCCAGATATTTAACAGTAAACTTATCTAATAATTTAAATGCATCAACATTTAAAGGCATCATAATAATATCTAAACCTTTTGATTGAGTGTAAGAAAAAATTTCCGTCCATTTATCTAGATTAAAACAATAACTATCTAAGTCATTATATGCTTTATGTTTAGTTGAAATGAAATCTGAAGTTTTAGTCATTACTTGAAATTTCACTCCTTGAGCACCCGACTCTTTTGAGGCATCTATTAGACCTTTCATGAAATTCATATCGCCCTGATGATGATATGCAGTTTCTGTATATAAATAAGATTTATTCATAGAGTTTTAAAATCAAAGAGTTTAATTTTCTTCTATCCATATCTTTACAAAATTCTTCGAAAGAAATTATTTTATCATAAGGATATTTAATATTTCCGCCAGACTGTATTCTCATAGCAGGAAGCTTTACGTTTACATCATTATATTTCATAATGATGTCTTTCAACATTATTTTTATTGGCTCTTGTGCTAATAATTTTAAAACTCCCCTAGTTCTTATTAAATCATCAGGTGTATCAACTGTTACCGAATAGTTTGAATAATCTTCTTTAAATGCTTTAATAATACCACATTTAAAATTATCTGGCTCAAATAAAAACAACATCAAGTACTCACTTACGCTTGGATCCATTGAATCATAACAACGCTTCAATGCTTGTGTAGTCATTACTTCGGTTGTAGCTCCAATAGGAACATCAACAACTCTCACATAATCTAAATTGTTACTTAAAAGCAAAGCAATTTGTTGTGGAATATATTCAACTGAAGCAAAAGGATTATCTCCTGTTATACGTAGCAAAATATCTGCATTTTCAATTTCACCAACAGCCAACATTCTTTCTATTACCGCATCAGCAGAACCTCTATACAATTTAATATTATTTCTATTAGCAACATCCTCTAAAATATCATCTACCACTTCCTCTGAAGTACATAAATATATCTCATTAATTTCCTTAACTGATTTAACACGTTGTATCAAGAAATCAATCATTGACAAATCAGGTGTCAAATCCCTTAATATTTTTAAGGGAAGTCTTTTGGATACTGTTCTTGCGATAATACAAGCTACTACTTTTGACATTTTTATTTCAGCTTTACAACTATTTTTTTTGAAGTATCGCCCTCAATTTGATTTGTATGAATCTCTTCTTTAGGAATAAAAGCAAATGTGTTTTTATTCATTTTAACTGAAGATATGATTTGAGAATTATATAATGTATAATCTCCTTTTTCATCGTATGTTGAACTAATGGTAGCTATGCTTTTATTGCCCAAATATATAGTATCAGAGCCTTCGATTACAATATGCACATCATTAAATATAGTATGTGCTTCAAAAACACCTTCAATATAACCACTTTTAGTTAATACCAATACTTTTATTTCTTCATTTAAAAAAATCCATTCTCCAATAGGAGCTACATTCAGTTTAACTTTATCTATAAATGACAATATTAGATTGTAGCTATTAAGCGCTGTATAATTTTTTAAATCTGTTATTTCTCCAAGTATCATTCTTACTTAATATAATCCCATTTAATTAGCATATCTTCGTCAATATCGGTAGTTAATTTTCTTCCAATCAATTGTTCAAGTAAATCTGGAGAAATTCCTGTACCTGGTCTTTTACTTGTTAAATCATCATGAGTTAGAACATGTCCTGATTTCAAATCTTTAGTTACAACAATACTTCTTCTAAACTTAAATTTCTTTTCTTGTTCTGCTTTTGAAACTACTTTCACAAAGGTTCCCATAGAATTTGCAATATTTTCCGACTCGCGACAAATAATTTTCATCTCATGAGGGTCAGCAGATATTTCGTGATCCCAACCTGGTAAATTTTTATCGGTTGTAAAATGTTTTTCAATGATACAAGAGCCTAAGGCCACACTTGCTAATGGTATTGAAAAGCCTATCGTATGATCCGAAAATCCAATTGGTAAGCCAAATGTTTTTTGCATCATTGTAATATTGTTCAAATTAATATCTTCGTAAGCAGGTGGATAAATGGAGATGCAATGTAACAATGCCATTTCTTTACATCCTTTTTTTACCAAAATTTCAAGCGCCCTATCAACTTCTGAAAGAGTTGCCATACCTGTTGATAATATAACAGGTTTTCCTCTATCTGCTAGATAATTTAATAATTGAAAATTATTAATATCCATGGAGGCCACTTTAAAAAAAGGAACTTTACATTTCTCTAACATATCCACTTCGTATTCAGAAAAAGGAGTTGAGCAAAAATCAATTTTTTTTGTATCACAATAGGCTTTTAGTTCATAATGTTGTTCCTCTCTTAAATAATATTTTTCTACCATCTCTTTTAAAGAGCCAAAATGTTTTTTAGGAGAATCGTCATATTTTTGATTATTGTCGTATTCCTCTTTTGCTATTAAGGTTTTAGGTGACCATGATTGAAATTTAGCAGCGTCGGCACCGCATTCCACTGCGGCATCAATCATTTTTTTGGCCAAATCCATGTCGCCATTATGATTGGCACCAATTTCGGCAATAACGTAGGGTTTCGAAAAATTATAAATTTCTTTATTTCCTATTTTAATACTACTCATATTAACTTATTTTTAAATTTTAATTAATTACTAAATGATTTGTTTCTTCCCACCAAAATAAATTATCTTTTGGGGTTACTATTTCTTTTTGAATTATTGCTTCAATTTTATTAAGCTCTGTCAATTCTCTTGTAACATCTACGCCAATTTCTTGTAATCCCAAATAATGTGCTTTTTTTACCTGAATAACATATGTTAATCGCGCTTCATCAAAAGTTTTTACGCCAGCCATATTATTATTATGTTGACGGTATAATGTTTGACATTTTGTTGTGAATATGGCTTTTGTTTTACTGAAAAGCATTAATTGATAAAACATAAACCAATCGGCTACTTTTGGCAAGGCACTATATTTAATAGAAGTACTTAAAACAGATTTACGTATTCCTGAATTTCCAATGCCTACAATATTTTTATTTTTAATGAAGTCACTATTAAATTCAAACAAATCATGAAGTCTATCTGACCAGATAGAGGTTTTATAGATGGTGCCGTTGTCATCCATTAAGGTAAGGTCATTAGAGACTATTTCATATTTTCTCAACAGTTCACTCAACACTTCCACTCTGTTTTCAGTCATACCATCATCAATATCTTGAAAGATTATATATTCTGTATTTGTTTTACATAGGTATTCGAACGATTGAAATCTTATTTCGGTTGGTGTTCCTGATACATCTATAAACTCTATTTCTCCAGTAAAATTTGAGAAATAACTAGCTACGTTACTAACAGCATCATTAAAAACAGTTAATTTAAATTCCTTATGAGTTTGTTTTTTAATTGAATCTATAAAAAAATCAGCGTATTTAATTCCGTGATTATAAAAATAAGTTACCAAAGTAATTTTCATTTTATTTTTTTTGCCGGATTACCTACATAAACACTATTATCTTCAAGGTCTTTTATGACAACAGTTCCTGCACCAACAACTACATTTTTTCCAATTTTTACACCTTGCTTTATAACTGAATTTGCTCCTATAAAACTATTTTCTCCTACTTCCACATTGCCAGCCAAAACAGCACCAGGTGCAATATGAACGGTACTAAAAATTTTACATTCGTGTTCAATAATACATCCTGTGTTCAGAATGCAAAAATCACCGATGGAAACCAATGGATTTATAGAAACGTTTTTTGATATAAAATTTCCAATGCCAATTTCTATTTTTTTAGAAACTTGGGCAGATGGATGAATGACATTTAAAATTGTTTTTTGTTTTTTTATAATAGATTGGGCAACTTTATTCCTTACATGATTATCTCCAATACCTAAAATAAAATGGCAATCATCTTCCCAACCTTTAAAATTTTCGTCTTTTTCGCAACCTATAAATTCTAAATCATAAGGATTTAGCGAAACTATTTTTTGCTCGGCATAAAATCGTAACGGGATATTACTTTCTAGTGCCGCATCAGCCACAACAAATCCGTGACCTGAGTAACCAATTAATATAATTTTAGATTCTAACACTACTAGGTATATTTACAATTCTCTCTTCGAGATAGTTTGCATTATCTAAATTGCCGTGTAAACACTCTTTAAACATCACTAACTTATTCATTAAAGCCCATACAGGTCTGGTCATTACACCATTATCGTTCGTATATTGTAAAAATTCATCGCGAGTTTGTTTATCTTTTAATAAAATAGCGCATAACCAATAATTAGAATGAGCATCTGTAGGCTCTATCATAAATTTAATATCTATATGATTAAAAAAATCACGATAACGATTGGCTAACTCTCTTTTATTTTCAATAAATGTTTTCAATTGTTCCAACTGAGCGCACATGAAAGCAGCGTTTAAATTTGGCATACGGTAATTGTACCCAATTTCGTCGTGTACAAACTCCCAACGATGTGGTACTTTAGCTTGGGTAGTTAAATATTTTGCTCTTTTTGCTAGAGCTTCATCATTAGTGATAATAGCACCACCACCACCACATGTAATCGTTTTGTTACCATTAAAACTAAAGGTTCCCAATAGTCCAAAAGTTCCTGTATGTTTACTTTTATAATAACTCCCAATTGATTCAGCAGCATCTTCAATTAATGCTATATTATATTCATTGCAAATGGCTACTATCTCGTCGATGCGACAAGGATGTCCCAAAGTATGCATGGGCACACAAGCAGCAATTTTTTGATGAGTCGTTTTATGATATGAAAAACCATCTGGTTTTTTAATAGCAAATTCCTCTAAATATAATTTTAATTTTTCGGCACTTAATCCCATCGTATCCAAATCAACGTCCACAAAAACTGGTGATGCCCCTATATATGAAATAGCATTACAGGTTGCGATAAAACTTAAAGGTTGTGTTATAACAAGATCATTTTTTTTTATGTCGGCAACAATCATTGCCATGTGTAAAGCAGCTGTACCATTTACGCATGCTACCGCATACTTTGCGCCAGTATAAATTGCTATCTGTTTTTCAAAATCATCTACATATTTACCTACTGAAGAAACGAATGTAGAATCAATACAATCCATCACATATTTTCTTTCATTGCCCACAAAGCGTGGCTCGTGTAGAGGAATAAAATCCTGATGAGGGAATTGTGATTTTATAAACTCTACGCTTTGCTTATACATTATAAATATCCGTTTTGTACTGTTTCAAATTTTCTGGTTTGCTAAACCATTCGATGGTTTCTTTTAACCCATCTTGCAAATTATACTTAGGTTGCCAATTGGTTAATGATTTAATCTTATCCGCTGCCCCTAATAATCTTTCTACTTCACTTTTTTCAGGACGAAGACGTACATCATCGGAAATGATTTTTGCTTTTGGATT
>JBKJPW010000097.1:0-11309 GCA_046594225.1 Bacteroidia bacterium | reverse complement strand
ACAAATACACCAACAACGTCACAAATTTTAGCAAAAGTTGTAACAAGTATTAACAGAGTTGATGGAGTTTATGAAACTGAGGTGGCAGTAAAATTAGTATTAGTGGCAACTACTACTTTAGTATTATATGGAGTTCCGGGAACAGGATATACTGTAGCCGAAAACAATAATGCAAGTACATTAATAACTAAAAGTCAAAGTTTAATTACTAGCCAAATTGGATCTGCAAATTTTGATATTGGTCATACATTTAGCACCGGAGGTGGCGGATTAGCCAACTTAGGCTGTGTTTGCTCTTCTACAAATAAAGCTAGAGGAATTACTGGAAGTCCAAGTCCTGTTGGTGATCCATACGACATTGATTATGTAGCTCATGAAATTGGACATCAATTTGCAGGAAATCATACCTTTAATGGAAATGGTGGTTCTTGTAATGGAAACAGAAATGCAGCCACATCTATGGAGCCTGGAAGTGGTGTAACTATTATGGCATATGCTGGAATTTGCTCTCCACAAGATTTAGCTCCTAATAGTATCGCTTATTTTCATGGAGTGAGTTATGATGAAATTACAAACTTCATTAACACTGGCGGTGGTAATAATTGTGATGTAATGACTTCCACAGGTAATGGCGCTCCTTCGGTAACTGCAAGTGCAAACTACACGGTTCCAAAAAGCACTCCCTTTTCATTAACGGGTTCTGCGACTGATCCTAACGGAGATGCGTTAACTTACCAATGGGAAGAAATGGATGCGGGTGCTGCTGCGGGGAATTGGAATTCTGGATCAAAACCGTTTTTTAGATCATATGTTCCTGTAACTTCACCTACTAGATTATTCCCAAGATTATCTTCAATTATAGCAGGCACATATACTACAGTTGCAGGAGAATATCTACCATCAACTGCGCAAACTTTAAAATTTAGATTAACCGCTCGTGATAATAAAATGGGCGGAGGTGGCGTTTGCTCAGCAACTAGTACAATTACAGTTAGCGGAACCGCAGGCCCGTTTGCGGTTACATCCCAAAGTGTAATTGGTATTTCTTATCCAAGTGGATCTGCTCAAACTGTTAACTGGAATGTAAACGGAACTGATATAGCACCCGTTAATTGTGCCAACGTTAACATCTATTTAAGCACTGATAACGGAGCAACATTTACATTATTATTAGCAAATACTGCAAATGATGGCTCACAAAGTGTTGCATTGCCAACATATACAGTAAATAAAACAACTTGCCGTGTAAAAGTTGAAAGTATAGGCAATGTGTTTTTCGACATCAATAAAAAAATGTTTACAATCACTGCTGGAGTAACTGGATTAAGTCAATATGCTGCTAACCCAATTAACATTCAATTATATCCTAACCCATTTTCAGGTTCTGTAAAAATTGATATTAATGCTAGTAGTGCGTTTGATGAAAATAAAACAGTCATTAATGTATATGATATTTTAGGAAATATTGTTAGAACAGAGACTATTAAATTAACTGAAAACTTCTCTAAAACCTATGATTTTTCTACGTTAGCCAATGGAACTTATATTGTTGTAGTAACTGATGGAAAACAAAAATCAGTAGCAAGATTAATTAAAATGTAACATTAGATTAGTCCTTTCAAAAAAAAACAAAAAAAGTTTTTTTTATAAATATTAATTATTAAATTTGGTCATAACAATTTTTTAAACAATTAACAATGAGCACAGGAACAGTAAAGTTTTTTAACGAAACAAAAGGATTTGGATTTATTAAAGATGATGAATCAGGAAAAGAGTATTTCGTACACGTAACAGGATTATCTGACAAAATCAGAGAAAACGATGCGGTTACTTTTGATATTCAAGAAGGTAAAAAAGGATTAAATGCAGTAAACGTAAAACTATCTTAGTTATATAATACCATTTAAAAATTTATCCCCGAAAGCAATTTCAGGGATTTTTTTTGCCCAAAAATTCTACAAAAAGATAGGTGAATGAACAAAAAAAAGCTATTTTAGACGACTTATTAAAAATCACTAAAATTACATATGGAACAAACTACTGAATTAAAAACTGGACATCCAAAAGGATTGTATTTCTTATTTTTTACTGAAATGTGGGAACGTTTTAGTTATTATGGAATGCGTGCCATCTTCATTTTGTTTATGACTAAAGTGTTGTTAATGAAGGATAACGAAGCATCAGAAATTTACGGAAGTTACACAGGCTTAGTTTATTTAACACCATTATTGGGGGGCTACTTATGTGATAAATTTTTAGGAAACCGCCGAAGTATTATTATTGGAGGCGCTCTTATGGCTTTAGGCCAGTTTTTAATGTTTATCAGTGCTAGTATTGGTGCTGAAGGTGGTGTATCAATTATGTGGGCTGCTTTAACGGCTATTATTATAGGTAATGGTTTCTTTAAACCAAATATTTCTACAATGGTTGGTCAATTATATCCAGCTGGAGACAGAAGGATTGACAGTGCATTTACCATTTTTTACATGGGAATTAACTTAGGAGCATTCTTCTCTCCATTAATTTGTGGTTCAATGGATTTTAAATGGGGCTTTTTAATGGCTTGCATAGGAATGATTGTTAGTTTAATTTGTTTCGTGATATTTCAAAAAAAATATTTAATTTCTGAAGAAGGTAAAGAAATTGGTTTGCCAGTAAAAAAACTTGATATGAAAAATATCATGGTAATTATTGGTTCTATAGCTATTATCTTTTTTATGTTAAATTTTAAACAGTTATTCAAAACGAATTTAGACATTATAGGTTATTTTATTTACGGCGCTATGATTTTAATGCCAATTATTATTTTAACAGACAAAAGCTTAACAAAATTAGAGCGTAACCGAATCATCGTTATTTTCATCTTAGCCTTTTTTGTAATTTTCTTCTGGGGAGCATTTGAGCAAGCAGGTGCATCATTAACTTTATTTGCAGATAGGCAAACAGAAAGAACAATTTTTGGATGGGAAATGCCTGCATCTTATTTTCAATCGGTGAATCCGTTAGCTGTTATTTGCTTAGCTCCTGTTTTTTCTTTGATTTGGGGTTTCTTATACATTAGAAAACTAGAACCGTCTTCTCCTAAAAAAATGGCTTTAGGTTTAGCTTTAGTTGCCGTAGGTTATATCGTTATTGCTATAGCAGTTAAAGGACTTGGTATTTCTGATAAAGTGAGTATGTGGTGGTTAGTTGCTTTATACATTATTCACTCTATGGGAGAATTATGTTTATCGCCGATAGGTTTATCAATGGTTTCTAAATTAGCTCCTTTACGTTTATCATCATTAATGATGGGAACTTGGTTTTTAGCGAATGCAGCGGCTAATAAATTTGCTGGGACATTAAGCGCTTTAATCCCTCCTACTCCAGATCCTGCTAATCCAACTGCAACTGTTATTTTTCCATCATTTGTAGGTTTCCAAATTACTAACTTATATGAGTTTTTTATGGTATTTATTTTAATGACTGCTGTTGCTGCTGGAATTTTATTTGTATTAAGTTCATGGTTGCAAAAAATGATGAATGAAGGTCATGTTGAAGGACATATTGAAGAATCACGTTAATCAAAAAATTAAATAAATTAAAACCTCTCTGAAATATTTAGGGAGGTTTTTTTATTAAAACAAAATATCATGGAACAACAATTAACTATAGAAGAGATACAAAACTTTAAAGGCAAATACCCAAAACAAATTTGGCCTTTGTTTTTTAGTGAAATGTGGGAACGTTTTTCGTTTTACGGAATGCGTGGGATGTTGGTTTTCTTTATGATTAACCATTTAAATTTCAATGAAGTTGTTGCCAATTTGCAGTACGGTGCTACTCAAGCCTTTGTTTATGCTTTTACATTTGTAGGTGGCTTATTTGCTGATAAAATATTAGGGAAACGTCGTTCATTATTTTGGGGAGGAATATTAATGATTATTGGCAGTGTGTTATTAGCCATCAATCCAAGTGATTTCTTTTTTTTAGGTATTGCATTTAATGTAGTTGGCACAGGTTTTTTTAAACCAAACATCTCAAGTATGGTTGGTAATTTATACAGAGATGGCGACAATAGAGTTGATGCAGGTTTTATGTTATTTTATGCAGGCGTTAATGCAGGCGCTTTTTTTGGAGGTTACGCTTGTATTGCTATTGGTAAAGGTGAAATGTTTTCTGGTTTAGTAGCAGAATCTATGCGATGGAATGTCGCTTTTGGATTATCGTCCGTATTTATGATGATTAGCTTATTAACGTTTACACAAACTCAAAAAAAATTAGGTAACATTGGCATGTCTCCTTTATTGCATCTTCCAAAAAACACAAGATTAACAAGAGAAATATTGACATTTATCGGTTCTTTGATTGCAGTACCTGTTATTATGTTTATGGTTGCTAAAACCGAATATACAGATTGGTTTATGTATACTATTGGCCCATTGGCTGTATTGTATGTTATTTATGAAATGCGAAATTTTACAGCCGTAGAAAATAAAAAAATAGTAGCTGCTTTATTATTTATGATATTTTCTATTTTCTTTTGGGCGTTTTTTGAACAAAGTGGAGGTTCCTTAAGCATTTTTGCTGCCAATAATTTAAGTGATTCGGTACTTGGTTTACATCTTGATCCTAATGGCGTAAATAACTCTTCAAACTCATTATACGTTATTATTTTCGCTACGCCTTTGGGTTTACTATGGTTGTGGTTAGCCAATCGTAAAGCTGAACCCAATACCATTGTGAAGTTTGGTTTAGGATTTATCTTTTTAGCTATTGGTTTTTACATTTTTTACTCGAGTAAATTATTTAGCGATGGAAACGGTATTTCCTCTCTTGGTCTTTTTGCATTTGGTTGGTTTATCATCACCTTCGGTGAGCTATGCCTCTCCCCTATTGGAACATCGGTAATGACGAAATTATCGCCTCAAAAACTGCAAGCTGTTATTATGGGTATGTGGTTTTTGGCAAGTGCTTACGGACAATATTTTGCAGGTTTATTAGGCGCTAATATTGCCAGCGCATCCGAAAATTCAACTAATATGGAAAAGCTAGTTATATATGCCGATGGCTACAAACAACTGGGCATTTATGCACTTATTGCAGGTATTGTGCTAATTGCCATTTCTCCATTTATGAAAAAATTAATGGGTGGTATCAAATAATTTAACATCTTCATAAGATTCAGCTAATCCAATTTAACATTTTTTGGCACTACCTTTGCTTAATAAAAAAGCATGTTTAACTGGAAGGATATATCAATGGCAGGAATTATTGTTTTGGCTATTGTATTATATACCTGCAAAAAAAGCACTTTGCAAGCTTCGATCAATTCTCCCGAAAATAAGGTCAGTAATTTTATTACTCAAGATAATTCTACCTTTTCTTTTGTGTCAGAAAATACCTATACCGAATTTCATGAAGAATCTCCAGTTAACTGGATAACTTTTGACGAAGCTTATGCTAAGTGTAAAAAAAATCCCCGTCCAATTATGGTAGATGTTTACACGACTTGGTGCGGGCCTTGTAAAATGATGAGCATTCAAACATTTAATAATCCTGAAATCGCAAAATATATCAACGATAATTTTTATGCAGTAAAATTTGATGCCGAAAGTAAAGACAGTGTAAAATTTGATAAATATGTGTTTGTGTCTACAGATGTTACTAATCCCAAAGCGCCCCACCAATTTGCGGCTTCAATTTTAGATAATCAATTAGCTTACCCATCTATTGTATTCTTGAGCAATCAAATTCAACGTTTAGATATTTTAAAAGGCTTTATGCCTCCACAAAACTTTGAGCCTGTATTAAACTACTACGGTTCGGGCGATTATCAAAAAACCAAATGGGAAGACTACCAAAAGACATTTGTTTCTTCTGTTAAGTAAATATTAATTTCACTAAATCATTTCATCAACTAGCTCTAGTTATAGATATTTTTTTATCTTTAAACTGTGAGTGTTTTAAAAATATACATTGTAGATGATCATCAAATGTTAATTGATGGTTTAAAAGCTTTATTAAGCGGTGAGCAACACTTGTCTATTGTTGGTCAAAACACATTACCATTGGTAGCTTCCAAAGAAATTGCAGAACTTTGTCCCGATATTGTTTTAACAGACATTAATATGCCAGTAATGAATGGTATTGAACTGACTAAGGAAATAAAAAAAATAAATCCCTCTATCAAAATTATTGCTCTATCCATGTTTGGGGAACGTGAGACGATCAGCGATATGTTAAAGGCGGGAGTTAGTGGGTATATTTTAAAGAATACAGGAAAGCAAGAGCTTTTAAACGCTATAGAAAAGGTTTCTAATGGAGAATCTTTTTTTAGTGATGATGTGAATTCAGAAATGATGAAAGTATCACCAATAAATGATACTAAAGAAATTACTTTGTCATTAAGGGAAATAGAAGTTGTTGAACTTATTGCCAAAGAATATACGAACGCTAAAATTGCTGAAGCATTATTCATTAGCGAACGCACTGTTGAAACTCATCGCAAAAACATCTTCAGAAAGACAGATACTAAAAGTGTGATTGGTCTTTTAAAATATTGCGTTGATAAACGTATTATAAAACCTTTGCAATAAAATTTACACTAAATCGCCGTACAAATCAAAATCGCTAGCATCATTAATTTTTACGTTTGCAAAATCACCAATTCTAACGTAATTTGTGTCGGTAGCTTTTACTAATACTTCGTTATCTACATCAGGACTATCAAACTCTGTACGGCCAACAAAATAATCATTTTCTTTTCTATCGAATAATACGTTATATGTTTTTCCGATTTTTTCTTGATTTAAACTATAAGAAATTTCTTGCTGTACTTTCATTACAGCGTCCGCGCGTTCTTTCTTCACTTTCTCTTTCACATCATCTTTTAATAAATGTGCATGAGTATTTTCTTCATGCGAATACGTGAAAATCCCTAAGCGTTCAAATTTTGTATCAGACACCCATTGTAACATTTCTTCATGATCTTTTTGAGTTTCGCCAGGATAACCAGCAATTAAGGTTGTACGAATTGCAATACCCGGTACCTTATCCCGAATTTGATTTACAGTATCAATAGTTTTTTGTTTAGTAATTCCACGACGCATACTTGTAAGCATATTGTCAGTAATGTGTTGCAAAGGCATATCTAAGTAATTACACACATTGCTTTTTTTGTTCATCACATCTAACACATCCATCGGGAAACCACTTGGGAATGCATAATGTAAACGAATCCAATCAATACCTTCAACATCGCTAAGCTGATCAACCAAATTAGCTAATTCACGTTTTTTATAAATATCTAATCCGTAATAGGTTAAATCTTGTGCAATTAATAATAACTCACGCGTCCCTTTACTCGCTAATAATTTTGCTCTAGATACCAACGCTTCAATTGGTTCAGAGATATGTTTACCTCTCATTAATGGAATCGCACAAAAGCTACAAGGTCTATCGCAACCCTCACTAATTTTAAAATAAGCGAAATGGTTTGGAGTCGTTAATAAACGTTCGCCAACTAATTCTTTTTTATAATCTGCTTTTAAAGTTTTTAATATTTTAGGCAAATCGCGTGTTCCAAAATAAGCATCAACATCAGGTATTTCTTTTTCTAAATCTGCTTTATAGCGCTCACTTAAGCAACCTGTTACATATAGTTTTTCAATACTACCTTCTTTTTTTGCCTCAACATAACGTAAAATGGTATCAATACTTTCTTGTTTGGCATTTTCTACAAAACCACAAGTATTTATAATAACGATATTATGATTATCCTCTTGGCTTTCGTGCTCCACATTAAAGTTATTGGCTTTTAACTGCCCCATTAATACTTCGCTATCTACAATGTTTTTGCTGCAACCTAAAGTCACAACATTTACCTTATTTTTTTTGAGTGTTTTTGTCTTCATTATCTTGTAAAGATACCATTTTTAGGTTGTCTTTAAAGACAAAATTGTATATTTATCATATGAAAAACATATTCTATTTTACAACTATTTGCATAATATTATGTGTTTCAAATCTATCTGCTCAAAACAAACCAAATTTTTCAGTCGAACTATTAAAAAAAGAATGCCATTCTCTATCCCTAAAAGACTTTGACAAAAGTATAGAATTAGCAAATAAAGGTATTGAAGTATCTTTAAAAGAAAAAGATTCTATATCATACGCTTTTTTTCAACGATTTTTAGGCTCTGCCTATTATTTTAAAGGAAATTATGTAAAGGCTTCTAATTACTACTTTAAATCTATAAAGGTGTTGGAAAATAATCATGATAAAAAAGAATTAGGTTTTAGCTATAATGAATTAGCCAAACTATACAGAAAAACTAGAAAATTAAATTTAGCAAAAGAAACATATAGCAAAGCTTTAAAAATATTTACCGATTTACAAGATAGTACATACATATCTATGATAAATAACGAATCTGGAGTTGTATATGAATATGAAGGGGATTATGAAGAAGCACTGAAAAGATATACGAATTCATTTAAAATTTCGGAAAACTTAAACGATAGTGTTGCAATTTCTTATGCATTAAATAATATTGCAGGATTATACTCATTACAAAATAAATTTAATACCGCTCAACTTTATCTAAATAAAGCTTTAGAAATAAGAAAACACATCAAAGATAGTTTTGCATTAGCTTTAAATTATTCGGATTTAGGTTCCAATGCAATTGCTGACAAAAACATTAACGACGCTTTAAAATACTTAGATATTAGTAATACTATCGTAAAAAACATTCATTATTTAGAACTAGAATCTCAAAACTACTTACTAATATCAAAAGCGTATGATCTTTCTGGCGATATTAATCAAGCTTATGTGTTTTATAAAAAATATATAAATCTTAAAGATTCCATTTTCACTAAAGAAAGTGAAAATCAACTCAACGAATTAAACGCCAAATATCAAACCGAGAAAAAAGATTTAGAGTTAGCCAAAAATAAAGCTGAAATCACAAACGAAAAAAACAAACGTTTTATCACCTACGGAGCCTTAAGTTTTTTTATACTACTTTTTACTATTGCTCTATGGGCATTTAATCAAAAAAGAAAAACAGGTAAACTACTAAAATCAAAAAACAATCAACTTGAAAACGCCAATCAATTAATAACCCACCAAAAGGAAGAGTTAAGCGAAAGGCAAAAAGAGATCCTAGATTCTATTTATTACGCTAAAAAAATTCAAAATGCATTACTGGCAAGTGAAGAACTTTTATTGAAAAATTTATTAGATCATTTTATTTTATTTAAGCCTAAAGATATTGTTAGTGGCGATTTTACTTGGGCTACTACAAAAGATGATTTGTTTTATATTGCTTGTTGCGATAGCGCGGGACATGGCGTTCCTGGTGCATTTATGAGCTTACTAAATATTGGTTTTTTAAGTGAAGCTATTAAAGAACGTAATATAACTGAACCCGGAAAAATATTTGATTATGTTAGAAATCGTTTAATAGAAACAATTGGCAGCGATCATCAAAAAGATGGATTTGACGGTATTTTAATTTGTATGGATATTAAAGATAAATCTATTACTTACGCTGCAGCCAATAATAGTCCTTTATTGATACGCAAAAAAGAATTAACTTACTTAAGCACTGATAAAATGCCAGTTGGAGATGGTATCAAAAAGGATTTATTTATAACTTATTCAGTACATTATACACAAGGAGATACTCTTTATTTATTTACAGATGGATATCCTGATCAATTTGGTGGAGAAAAAGGAAAGAAATTTAAATACAAGCAATTAGAAGAATTACTAAAAAATAATTCAGATAAACCTTTTAAATATCAAAAAGAACAACTTGAATCAACTTTTGAAAATTGGAAAGGTAACTTAGAACAAGTAGATGATGTTTGTGTAATTGGTATCACTTTATAAATAGAACAATAATGAATATAATAAAACAATCACTCCTTTTAATAATCATTTTAACAAATGCATTCAACCCGTTGTTTGGTCAAAATATAGTTATAGATAGTTTAATTAAAGAAACTACAAAAAGTTCAATACACGATTCTATAAAGATTAAGTTATATGGAGATATAGCTTGGGAATATATAAGTAGTGATATGAATAAATCCTTAGAGTTTGCCAATAAAGAATTATCTCTTTCAGTCAAAACAAAAAGAAACGGAGATATTGCTCAAGCGGAAAGTGATATTGGAAGCATTTATAACAGAAAAAGTTCTTTCGATACAGCTCTTGTTCATTATAATATTGCTTTAGGTATTCGCCAAAAATTAAAACAAGATGTAAAAGTTGCGGGCATTTATAACAATATTGCAACAGTTTTAATGCGTCAAAGTAAATTTGAAGACGCTTTATCTATTAATTTCAAATCATTGAAAATTTTCGAAAAAGAAGGCGATGAATTAAAGCAAGCCATTTCACTTGGTAATATCGGAAACCTATATTACGAATTAGAACAAAATAAATCAGCCGAACAATTTTACAGAAAATCATTAGCATTAGCTCGTAAAACTAATCACTTAATGACAATAGGTAATGACTTAGTAAACATTGGTGGCATTAAATTTGAAAAAGCTGTTATAAATGATAGTTTAATTAACGCAAATGAATTAGATTCCGCTCTTACTTATTTTTTAGAAGCGGAAACAATTTTAATAAAACTAAATGCTACCTATAATTTAAGTGCTGTCTATAATAATGTTGGGCGAATTTATTTTACAAAAAAAGATTATAAAAAAGCTTTAACATTTTATGAAAACGGATTAAAGGCAAGAGAATTATTAGAAGATAAATATGGCATAGGTCTTTCATACATAAATTTAGCGGAAACGGAAAAACAATTAAATAATAACACTAAAAATATTGAATATCTAACTAAAGCATCTGATATATTTTTAAGTCTAAAAAATTACTTAAATCTTAAACAGGCTTATGGAAAATTAGCACAAGCTTTTGAAATAAAAAAAGACTATTTAACTAGCTTAAAATATCAGCAATTATTTTCAAATTATAAAGATTCAATTTTTAATGAAGACAATGCCAAGCAAATGGCTGAAATGCAAACCAAATACGATGTTGAAAAGAAAGATTTGGAACTAGCGAAAAATCAAGCTGAAATTAAAGCAAAGGAAGAACAGGCTTTTATTAAAAACATTATCATTATTGCAATCATTATTTTATCTGTTTTATTATTTATTTCCGGATTACTATTTTATCGTAAAAAACAAATTGAACAGCAAGCAAAATTAAATGCTGAAATTGCTAACCAGAAAGAATATAGAACAAAAGCTATTTTAGATGCGGAGGAAAAAGACCGCCGACGTATTGCACAAGA
>JBKJPW010000118.1:0-2852 GCA_046594225.1 Bacteroidia bacterium | reverse complement strand
GATGAAAGGATATATGTATATTTTAGAGTGTTCAGATGAAAGTTACTATACAGGAAGTAGAAATAATTTGGAGTTGAGATTAATTCAACATCAAAACGGGGAAGGAGCAAATCATACTAAAAAACGATTGCCTATAAAATTGATTTATTACGAAGAATTTCAAAGAATAGATTTCGCATTTTATCGTGAGAAGCAATTACAAGGTTGGAATAGGAAAAAGAAAGAAGCTCTTATAAATAATAATATAAAGGAATTACCACTTTTATCAATTGCCTATAGAGATTTACCAACAAGTATTAACGGTGGCTGAGGCTCTCGAAGCCACTATTTTCCGCTTCAAACACCATCTCTTTCCCGCTCACAGGATGCTGAATAACTAGTTTTGTTGCATGTAAAGCAATGGCATTTGGTTTATAGGATTCAGTAGAACCATACAACTCATCGCCTAAAATAGAACAACCTAAACTCGCTAATTGAACTCTTATTTGATGGTATTTTCCAGTATGTAATTTTATATCCCACAAAAAATAATTACCATGTGGTGTAACGCTATATTCTAGTTTTGCTTTTTCTGCAAAGTCAGTTCCTTCTGGGACAAGTACTGCTTTCTTTTTTTCTTTACGATGCCAATGTTCTAATATTCCTGTCGTGGCTTCGAGAGCCTCAGTCACCAAGTCGATGCCTGAGGTTCTCGAAGGCGGAGCATGTGATGTTAGTGCCGTATAATATTTTGCAACTTGTCTTTGTGCAAATTGTTCACTTAAGTTTCTTAAAAATTCTTTTTGTTTGGTAAATAGAACGATGCCGCTCGTTACTCTATCTAAACGATGTAAATGTTGAACGTAAGGATTTTTATCTCCTGTTTTTTCTTTTAAATAATTTTTCACGTCCTGCAATAAATTAGGATAATTATTTCTATCAGGTTCCACCATTAAACCTGCTGGTTTATTGCAGACTAATAAAACGTCATCTTCGTATATGATATCAAGGTTCATGAATTAAAATTTTACTTGATATACATCCATATTATTGCGTTGTATATTGAGTACTTCAAAACCACCTTCTTGAGGAATAATTTCTTTTAAATCAAATGAAGTGCAACCTTTACTTAAACCTTCAAATATCAACGTAAAACCTTTACCATCATTTAAAGTCCATTGTGGCGCAAAAGAAATATTAAAAGCCGTAATTAATTTAGCTCGGTTACCAGTTCCATGCTCAATTAAAAATGTAGAAGGCCAAATACGAACCGCATAAACATCATCAGCCGAACCACAATTGCAATGCACAATGGTTTGACGTTCTTCAGATTCGAGCGTCTTGACTTCTATTTTTTCTTCTATAAGTTCTTTTGTTTCGGTCATGTTTTAAAGGTAATAATAATTTATATGATAGTTGGAATTACATTTTAAGACATAACTCTTTAATAAATTCAAATATATTTGTATGATTAAAAATAGTAATCTGCAATATTTTTCACATGACAGAAAACCAATATGTTATTAAAGAGCTTTCTACAAAACAGGAAATGCTTAATCAATTAGTATTAATTACGCAATTAACTGACACTTTAACTTTCGAAAGCTATTCAGAAATGTTGGATGATATGCTGGCTCACGGTTATAGGCAAGTGGGAGTATTTGAAGATGATAAATGTATAGGACTTTCTGGTTTTTGGATAACTACTAAAATATACAGTGGCAAATATGTTGAGCTTGATAATGTAGTAATTGATAAAGAATATCGTTCGAAAGGAATCGGAAAACTATTATGTGATTGGGTTTTAAATGAAGCTAAAACTAAAGGCTGTAAAACAGCTATGCTAGATGCTTATATAGAAAACGAAGCGGCGCATCGTTTTTATGAAAGAGAAGGTTTTTATAAACGAGGATACCATTTCTTATATAAGCTGTAATAAATCTCGCTTTTTAGTTTATCTCGCTATTCTGTCATATATAAAACAAAAAAGCCCCTCATTTCTGAGAGGCTTTAACACTTAGTGTACGTATTGCGGTATTTTATAGTACCCCAGACGGGACTTGAACCCGTACGTCCGCGAAGACACAGGATTTTAAGTCCTGCGTGTCTACCAATTCCACCACCGGGGCAAATTCAGTACACTAAGCTGAGCGAAAGACGGGTCTCGAACCCGCGACCTTAACCTTGGCAAGGTTACGCTCTACCAACTGAGCTACTTTCGCTTGTAATTGTATTTAAAAGAACAACCAATTTTATTAATCGGGAGTGCAAAGATATAGGTTTTTTTGCTTTGACAAAATTTTTTTTCAAAAAAATTAAGCTCCTAGCATTCGCTTGATATCATTGAGTTTCATTAATGCTTCTACGGGTGTTAAGGTATTAATATCTGTTTTTATCAACTCATCTTTAACAGATTCCAAAACTGGGTCGTTTAATTGGAAAAAGCTCAATTGATAGTCGCTCTTACTCTTGGTTTTAGCAGTCATCGTATCAATAGCATCATCAGAACCTGAAATTTCTACTTCAGATAATTCCAATTCATGGTCTTTTTCCAATTTCTTTAAAATATCATTGGCTCTATCAACCACCTGTTTTGGCATTCCAGCCATACGAGCTACATGAATACCAAAACTATGTTCGCTTCCGCCTTCTTGCAATTTACGTAAAAAGATAATTTTGTTATTGACTTCCTTAACCGACACATTAAAGTTTTTAATGCGAGGAAAGTAAGTAGTCATTTCATTTAACTCATGGTAGTGAGTCGCAAATAATGTTTTGGCTCTGTTTTTTGGTTGCGAATGAATATATTCGGCAATAGCCCAAGCAATAGAAATACCATCATAGGTTGATGTTCCTCTTCCGATTTCATCTAA
>JBKJPW010000007.1:0-3067 GCA_046594225.1 Bacteroidia bacterium | reverse complement strand
ACTTTATTTCCTCCTAGTGGAATGTATAAATAATTACGCATCCAGCTTCCTAAAGTCATGTGCCATCTTCTCCAAAATTCAGTAATACTTTGGGATATATATGGATTGTTGAAGTTTTCAGGAAATTTAAAGCCCATCATTTTACCTAAACCAATGGCCATATCACTATATCCACTAAAATCAAAATAAATCTGAAAGGTGTAAGCCAAACTTCCTATCCAGGCAGTTGCTGTTCCAATACTTTCATAATCCGAAATAAATATAGCATCAGCTATTACTCCCATTTGATTAGCGATAAGAACTTTTTTTCCTAATCCCAAAGCAAATCTATAAAACCCCGTTAGCTTATCATCAATTAAATCTTTTCGTTCTGTAATTTGATCCGCTAATTCATGATAACGGATAATTGGGCCTGCAATTAGTTTGGGAAATAAAATAATGTATAATTGATAATCCCAAAATTTAGTTAATGGTTTATGCAATCTTCTATAAACGTCAACCACATAAGTTATAGTTTCAAACGTATAAAACGAAATGCCTATTGGTAAAATTAATTTGGTCCAATGAATTTGTTTATCTCCAAAAACAGATAAAACAGCGTTAACATTCTCTACAAAAAAATTAGAATATTTAAAATAAAACAATAAACCCAAATTAACGGAAACCGAAAGCAGCAATATTAATTTTCGTCTCGTTTCATTAGTGGATTTATCCATCCAGGTGACTAAATGGAAATCTAAGAACGTAGTGAATAAAATAACAAATATAAACTTGGGTGCCCCCCACGCATAAAAGAAAATACTTCCAATTAATATAACTCCGTTTTTATATTTTTTATCAACTAAAAAATATACTAATAAAAAAATGGGTAAAAAATATAAAAGAAAGACGATGCTACTAAATACCATAATGATTAAATTGTTTTAAAAATAAATAAAAAAACATAATACTATTTGTTTATTTCGTTATTAAAATAGCTCAAATTTATTGAGGATTTTTTACTCGTTAGCCAACCGTATTTAATAATACAGTATATAGCCCTGAATCCATCTCTCCATCCAATTTTTTTTCCCTGTACATTAGTACGAGGAATATACGAAATCGGCACTTCCTGCCATTTTAAAGATTTAATTTTAGCCAATTTGCCGGTAATTTCAGGCTCAAAACCAAAACGTTTTTCTACTAGTATTAACGACTGAAAGAGCTTAGTGGGAACTAGTTTGTAGCAAGTTTCCATGTCGGATATACTAATCCTAAAAACAAAGTTACTAAGCCATGTTAAAAATCGATTGGCCAATTGACTTAAAGACTTATCCTTCGTTTTTTTATTTAAAAATCGACTGCCATAAACAATATCAATGCTATTATTATATATTGGCTCTATTAATATATTAAATTCCTCTGGATCAAGTTCTAAATCAGCATCCTGAATAATTGTATAATCACCAGTAGCGTATGTAATACCTGTATGAAGGGCTCCACCTTTTCCTTGATTTACATCGTGATTAATAAATTTAATTTGAGTGCTTGGAAAAGACTCTAAATATTTATTTATAGCATCTTTACTACCATCTGTTGATTTATCATTTATGACAATAATCTCTTTTTCAATCTGATGTATTAATTTAACAGCAGAAACTTTAACTAAAACGTCAAAAATGGTATTTTGCTCATTATAAACAGGAATTATGATAGATAGTTTTTTCATTTTTATGGAGACCTAAACTAAGCAAAAAAGTCTATTTTTTAGTCAATTTAACCTATTAATTCAAAAAATAATCAAAGAAATATCAGTTAAATAAAATTGCTAAAATTTTAATAATTTCTATTCCCCAGGCGCATCTCTACATAATCAGGATGTTTAATTACAGTTTTCAAATATTGAAAATCATCTTTAGTATACTCTTTCTTAAAAAAAGTAAACCAATATGCTTCCTTCGTCATTCCATCAAAATCTATAATGCTATGTTTATATAAATTAGATTGGAAAACATTCAACATACAACTAAAAAGTATAACAATACAAAAAGCTATTTGTAGTGCTTTTATTTTAAATTTTATCAATATCCAATCTACAAAATAAGCTAAGGGTATTATCATAACTACATAAGAATGTACAAGTGCCCTCATGCCAAAAGAAGCGCCATAGGCCCAATCCCACCATGATGAAATCAAATACAAGTTCATCAGTAAGTAAAGCATAATCGGCAGAAATAAATTTTTGTTCTTTTTATATAATAGAATAGTGCCAACTATTGATAACAGCATAATTGGGGTGTAAATAAAAAGTCCTTTTCGGTAACTAAATAATACATTCATTATTTGCGGGTCATTCCAAAAAAATCCTTCGCCAGTTCCATAAGAAAAAAAGAACCATTGTCCGGATTGCACTTTCCATAAAATTAATTGCGGTAAAATTGGAATCAACAATAGTCCCAAGCCAAAAATCAAATGTTGTTTCAATCCCATTAGTTCTTTCAACTTTTCTTTAAAAGCTTGAAAGGAAGTAACTCCAATACATAAAGGAAAAAACAAAATTATGAGTTCTGATGGTCTTATAAGACAAATAAACCCTGCTAATAACAAAAATGTGTAATAATTAATTTTAGACTTCTTAGAATGCCACTGCAATACATTGTACAGGAAACAAGCCATTAAAAAAAACAAAATACCATGTACGGATTCGCTCTCAGACAAAGTGTAATAAAATAAATTAGTGCAAAAAAATAATATGAATAAACTAATAGCAGTAACCATATCATTAAACCAAAACAATAATATTTTTTTTACAAAATAAATACCCAACAAAATATAGAAAATACAGCCAAAATGAACCATCCAGGCATACACAGGTTCATAGCCCGAAGCATTAGTGGGAGAGAAGATATTTGCTAGTACATAAAAAGGGCTGTAAAAAAAGGCCATTCCATAAGTAACTTTTGGTACTACCTGATGTATGGGTGTTTCTATTAACCAATATCCATGTAAATTATTAGTAAACCTCAAATCATGATCAATAAATAGCGTTGGCAAATATGAGTAATATTGGTCAACATCCATTTTAAAA
>JBKJPW010000150.1:0-2738 GCA_046594225.1 Bacteroidia bacterium | reverse complement strand
ACTCCCGTATAATAATTCGCATTCTGAAAAGGAAGCAGATAAGAACTTCTCATATTATTTTTCAAAATATAATTCTCCCATATTTTTGATAAAAACTCAGTTTTTGGAGCACCTATCGTGTCAACCTGGGTTAAATCAAAAGGTACCGATTCGATCAGCAATTCAGCGAATAATTTTTTTTGATTGAATTTTTTTTTGCCCTTTGTTTAGGTTCAAAGCAATAACTTTCCGGTAATTTTTATCACCAAAACATTTCACCTCGATAGCATTTTTTTGTTGGGATAGACCTCCTTAATTTGTTATTGGATTAGCCACAATTTTGGGAATGGGGTATTTCCACAACGACCGCCAAGTCGTGATTTATTCTTTTATCCTGATTCTACCGAACAAAGATCATTTGTTTTACATTGATTCGTTAAAAGATATACTATGAGTTTTTTCCACAAGTCAATCAATGTCTGTTTGGAATGCTCCATCCTAAGTTCAACAACCTCTTTGCTACGCTCTACAAATTGGTTAATCATATGTGCTATTTGAAGTAATTGGTAATAGTTTTGCATAGCCGTGTATGATACTCGTGAGTATTTGTGTTCTAAGTCATACCCTAAATTTTTTTGTGTATTAAAGCCTTCATTTTCAATTCTCCATCGTAATCTTCCGCTATCTGCAGTAGCTATTACAATGTCGTTGGTTTGAGTAGCATTGGTAATATAAACGAATCGTTGGCAAGAAGTACTATTATTTTTTGCAGACACTTTAGTTTCATTACACTCAACCCATGAAAAGGTTCGCTCTCCATATTCAACATCATTAATATATGCGTAATCAAGAGTTGTTTTGGTGTTTTTGTCTGATCTGAAAACACTTCGCTTTTTTGCAGTTCCTTTTAATAATTCAGCTTCCTTGTTAAATGTTTTTAAGCATCCATCTTTAAGTGTGATTATAAACAACCAATTGTTTTTTTCACAGATGTCAAACACTGTATTGTTGGGGTACAAGCCATCAGCCAAAATACAAATGGCTAAATCGGGAAAATTCTTTTTTATTTTTGCAGCCAAACGCACAAAAGCTTTTTGTTCGCAATCCTGCTTTTGATAATCCCCCGATGGATTTTCTATAAATTCCGAAGCCAAAGAAATAGCAAGTCCGGAAGATGTTACTATTTTTGCTTCCAACACATTATGAAAGTAGTAGGTTACTCCGTTTTTAGATGTTTTAGTAAGACAGTGTTCGCAATGTTTTTCCTCAAAAGTTACCACGCCTGTTCCATCAACTGCTGTCAAATGGTATTTGTTCAAAAACTCGAACTCGCGAAATTTTTTTTGCTCAATCAGCCCACTTACTAGAGTAGCTTTGATATCTTCAAGCTCACTTGGCGGAAGATGTCGCAACACTTCATCCGAAGTATCAGGATGAGGAAGACGAAATTTAAAATGATGGTAAATATTTTTCCTGAAATTATCATCTCGCTTATCATTATCGTATGCGTTGCGTGATTTTTCCTTAAGAATAAACATAAACAACGCTCCTGTTACAAGCTCTGCCATTGAATACTCTGCACGCTTCCGTTTGTCTGTCAAATTATTAAACTCCTTGAGCAAATTAGGAAAGTGTGATGAAATTATACCGCCGATACTCTTAACAATAATATGCCCCTTTTCGACTGCTGTAGTTTTTATTTTTTGCATAATGTTTTTATACAAAAAAACTAAACTCTTGCCATTGATATTACGAGATTCTTTTTTTATATTAATAATGGAATGTTAATAGCCCAATAAAAAACAGAACGAAAATTATTTCTTACACGCGTTTTTAATCCATTGATTATCAGATATATTTGTTTTACGCTGAATTGCTGAATACTCAACGCCATATTTTTCCTCAACATATTTTTTTATTTCTTTCGAATGCTGATACATATTTACTTGTAAATGAGCATCCAGCTCTCCCTGTTCTTCCAACGATAGATAACTCAGCGCCGTTTGATAATTATATGTTAAAAGTCCTGCTATTCCTTGCTCTTTATAGATGGAATAGGTATTACGTATTGTATTCTCGTCTAACAATAACAGGTCGGAGACTTCAACATAACTAAAGCCTTTATCCAATAACAAAATACTTTTTAGCCTATCGGCTATACGCTTAACCTTCTGCTGGCGATGAGCAAGAATGATTGCAAGTCTTTTTTGATTGGTTAGAAAATTTTTATCCGGCTGTTTCATAAGACAAAACTCCTCTTTCTTGTAATCCAATAACAAGGGTATTTCCCTTTTTTATCAAAACCATTTTGTTAATTCTCTAAAACTCTAGTTACTTTGGTATAGTTATATTCGTTAATAAGTTCATCATGATTATATGCGTTCTTTATTTAGCTATGAAGTAAAGTTAATTAACTGATTTAGTTTCTTTTTTCGATACATGTAGGGTCAAATGTTCAAGTGCAGGTTTAAGCCAAGCAGTATAAAGATCGGGGTTGACATTTAGATCTTCTTTAAGTGCATCAACATCCATCCACTTCCACGCATTGACTTCATTTTTGTTAATAACAGGAACATCGTCTGAATATCCTATGAACAAATAATCATATTCGTATTCAGTTAAACCATTCTCTAATTCGGCTCTATAGATAAATTTTGACAGATGCATCAAGTTACACGAAACACCCATTTCTTCCACTAATCTTTTACAAGCATTTTCTTGTATTGATTCGTTTGGAACAGGATGACTGCAACAAGTAT
>JBKJPW010000158.1:0-3751 GCA_046594225.1 Bacteroidia bacterium | reverse complement strand
GCTTGTTGATTTAAAAACACAAATCCAGCCTGACTTTGTGAACGAGTAAAATTATAAGCCCCATTTAATTGTACAAAAGGCAAATTAGCAGATCGCGCTTCCTTGATGGTTTGCTGAGTCATTAATTCATTTTGTTTGGAAATTAGAATAGAAGAGTTAGATTTTGATGCTTCTTTTTTTAGGTCTTCAATATTTGGATTGTAATTCACTAAAATAGAATCTGATGTTGTAAAATCAGTATCAACATTCTTATTCAATAAATTATTTAATTTAGTTTTAGCATTTAGTAATTGTAACTCCAATTGAATAATAGCACTTTTAGCTTTGTTTTCATTAGATTGAGATAATAATACATCTACTTTTGAATCAGAGCCTATTTCAAATTTTAATTTGGCTATTTTTTTTCGTTCTTCGTAAATACTTAAATTTTGTTTTGCTGCTTTAATCAATTCATTTGTTTTTACAACAGAATAATACGCTGAAACAATATCATACACTGTATTTTCCATTTGCTGTTTCAATTCAATAGCAGTTAATTGTTCATTTAAACCTAATCTTTTTTTAACGGCAAACATTTTTAATCCATCAAATATCATCCAACCAACGTTTACAGAAGCACCAGTATTGTTTGATTGAGCCCCATTTCTTTCTTGAACAACACCTGTACTAAATTCTTGATATGAATTAATATTAGCCAAACTTAAATTAGCATTGATACTAACCGTTGGCGACATACCCGCATTACCAAAATTATTTTGAAGTTTAGTGATTTCTTGCTCATTTTTAACCATTAAAACAGAATAGTTTTTTTCTAACCCAGTTTTAATAGCATCTTCAATAGTTAATACAGATTGTGCATACAATCCAGAACTTAAACCAAAAAAGAGAAATAATAATTTATATAGCATCTTCATTATCTTTAATTTCATTAACAACATTACTGTGTTTTTTATCTTTTACTAAATAAGAATAGATAGCAGGAATTACAAAAAGCGTTAACACCATTGATAATAATAATCCGCCAATAATTACAATTCCCATTCCCATTCTACTTTCCGAACCTGCTCCTAAAGCCATTGCAATTGGCAATGCGCCTAGCATGGTTGCTAAGCTCGTCATTAAAATAGGACGTAACCGCGCTGTTGATGCTTCAATTAATGCTTCTCTAACGTTCATTCCTTTTTCGCGTAACTGATTTGTAAATTCAATAATTAAAATTCCGTTTTTAGTAACTAAACCAATGAGCATAATCATTCCAATTTGACTAAAGATATTTAAGGTTTCATTAAAGTACCATAATGAAAATAATGCGCCAGATAAAGCCATTGGAACCGTTAGCATAATGATAAAAGGCTCTACAAAACTTTCGAACTGCGCCGCTAGTAAAAGATAAATCAATACTAATGCTAATAAAAAAGCAAATAAAATATTAGAAGAACTTTCCGCAAAATCTCTGGATGCTCCTGTTAAAGAAGTTTTAAAACTATCATCCAAAATTTGTTGAGATATTTTATTCATCTCTTCAATACCATCACCAATAGTTTTACCCGGCGCTAAACCTGCTTGTATGGTAGCTGATTGAAAGCGATTGTAGTGATACAATTGCGGAGGACTACTTCTTTCAACTACAGTGATGATATTATCTAATTGAATCATTTCTCCTTTACTATTTTTAACAAATAAATCTTTTATGTCCTTTGGATCATCTCGATTTTCTCTATTTACCTGACCAACTACTTGATATTGTTTATCTCCTTTAATGTAATAACCAAAACGTTGCCCGCTTAAAGCTAACTGAATTGTTTGCGCCACATCAGCAATACTTACGCCCATTGTTTTAGCTTTGTCTCTATTGATTTCAATAATCAACTCTGGCTTATTAAATTTCAAGTTGACATCTACTCCTTGGAATACAGGATTTTTATTTGCTAATTCTAAAAATTGAGGAAGCTTCTCGCGAATTTTATTGAAATCGTTATTTTGCAATACAAACTGAACCGGTAAGGCGCCTTTTGGTCCGCCACCAGAAGAAATAGATTGCTCTTGAATCACAAATATTTTACCTTCCGGAAATTGCGATAAGTTTTTAGTAATGTAATTGGCAATCTGATCTTGTGAACGTTTTCTATCTTCCGATTGCGTTAAAGCTAATCTTACAAAACCTGTATTTACAGCGCCAGAACCAGCAAAACCTGGAGCAGTAACGGTTAAGCATACTGCTTTTTCATCTACAGAATCGCCTACAAATGTTGATATTTTATCCATGGTAGCATCTGTTGCTTCAAAGGATGTTCCTTCGGGCATTGTTACTAACATACGTAACCAGTTTCTGTCTTCAAGGGGAGATAACTCAGATTTTAATTGCGATCCAAAATAAAAAATAGCGCCTGAGGATACAGCAAGAATAACTAAAGCCCACCATCTTTTTTGTAGAAAATTAGTGACTGAATTTTTAAACCAATTATCTAATCCTACAAAAAATGGCTCCGACCAAATATAAAATTTACTTCGTTTAGAATGATCTTTACGCACCAACTTTGCATTTAACATGGGTGTTAATGTCAGTGATACAAATGCGGAAATTAAAACAGCACCAGCTAATACTACTCCAAACTCCCTAAATAAACGTCCGACAAATCCTTCTAAAAAAATAACAGGCATAAAAACTGCGGCTAAGGTTAATGACGTAATAATAACAGCCGTGTAAATTTCGCGAGTGCCTTGTATGGCTGCATCTTTTGGAGAAAGCCCTTTTTCTAATTTCTTAAAAATATTTTCGGTTACAACAATACCATCATCTACAACCAAACCTGTTGCTAAAACAATAGCTAATAAGGTTAGTACATTAATAGAGTAATCCATCATGTACATAATGAAAAATGCACCAATTAATGATACAGGAATATCAATTAAAGGGCGAAATGCAATTAACCAATCTCTAAAAAATAAATAGATAATTAGGATTACTAATAACAAAGCAATAATTAATGTTTCACCAACTTCGGTAATTGATTTTTTGATGAATTTAGTATTATCTAAGGCAATATTAATCGTATAATCTTTTGGTAATTCTTTTTTTAAGATTTCATATCGTTTATAAAATTCAGTAGCAATATCAATATAATTAGCTCCTGGCAAAGGTACTAAAGCCAAACCTATCATTGGCGTACCAGATTCTTTTAAAACCGTTTCTTCGTTTTCTGCTCCCAATTCAATTTTAGCAACATCACGTAGGCGAACAATATTATTATCGCTCTCTTTGATAATCATGGTTTCAAATTCAGTCACCGTTGATAATCTTCCAATCGTATTTACGGTTAACTCAGTTGTGTTTCCTTCAATTTTACCAGAGGGTAAATCAACATTTTCTTTATCTAAGGCCAATTTTATATCTAAAGGCGTTAAATTATATGACGCTAACTTATCAGGCTTTAAACGAATTCGCATACAATAACGTCGTTGCCCCCAAATTTGAACCGCACTTACACCCGAAATCGTTTGTAAATTTTGTGCTAACACATTTTCAGCATAGTCACTTACTTCTAATAAAGAACGTGTGTCGCTAACCAATGTCATCGAAATAATGGCATCTGAGTTTGCATCTGCTTTTGATACAACTGGTGGTGCATCAATATCCTGTGGCAATTGTTTTACTGCCTGTGATACTTTATCTCTCACGTCATTAGCGGCAGCTTCTAAATTAGAACTTAAATTAAATTCAATAGTAATAATACTGGATCCTTGATTAGAA
>JBKJPW010000144.1:0-4044 GCA_046594225.1 Bacteroidia bacterium | reverse complement strand
CCAATTACTAATTCCTTAAAACCTGTAAAATAACCCGGGCCTGTTCCATAGCTTTAAAATTGTTATCTATATTAACTGCCATGGATTCAAACATTTCTAATTTATAAATATGACTTAACTTATTCCTGTCTTCAATGCAAGCCATCAAATTTAAATAGAGTTCTTCACTAATAATGTTGTGCAAAAAAAGCTCTTTAATATTTTGTTTTGGAGTTAAATAAAATTCGGTTTGTGTTTCAAAATACGATTTAACGGTTTTCCAAAACAATTCGATACAAAATTCAAACTTTTGTATTTGTGCATTCTTTATCCAGTTTTGTTCCAGTTCATCATATTTACCCATATCGGCATCCAATGATTTTTTAAAATCAATCAAAGCATTACTTAACATTTGTAATTGCTCTTGATATTTTTCTTTTATATCCATGGTATGATTTTTTGTAAAGCGTATTTTTTAAATGTTTCATCCACTGTCCAAAAATCAACAATATCAACTTTATATGGCACTATACTTTCTTCAATATCCTCCTCAATGGCTATTTTTGTTTTTAAAGATAAAGCTTGTTTTCCCCAAATACCCACATCAATATCACTTTTGTGTTTTGCATTTCCCACAGCCCTGCTGCCAAATAAAAATACCTGATACTCATTTTTTGGCAAATGCCTGAGGACTATTTTTTTAATGCAATCAACATAGTTAATCTGATCGGGCATAAAATTCATTTTAAACTCAATGATTATATTGTTGCTGATAATAATGCTGATAATCCCCGCTTGTAACATGCTTCAGCCATTCGCTGTTATTCAAATACCAATCAATTGTTTTGCTGATGCCTTCTTCAAACTGCAGCGATGGCATCCATCCTAATTCTTCTTTTAATTTAGTGGCATCAATGGCATAGCGAAGGTCATGCCCGGCACGGTCGGTAACATAGGTAATTAGTTTTTCAGATTCCCCCTTTTCCCTGCCAAGCTTCTCATCCATCTGCCTGCACAATTCTTTTACCAGGTTAATATTCGTCCATTCGTTATGGCCGCCGATATTGTAGGTTTCTCCAACCTTGCCGTTATGAAACACCACATCAATTGCACGTACATGATCCTCTACATACAACCAGTCCCTTACATTTTCGCCTTTGCCATAAATGGGCAGGGCCTTATTGTTGATGATATTATGGATACAAAGCGGTATCAGTTTTTCGGGAAAATGATAAGGCCCATAATTATTACTGCAGCTGCTGATCTTCACGGGCAATTTATAAGTATGGTAAAAGGCCCTAACAATATGATCGGATGATGCTTTGGATGCGGAGTATGGACTACGTGGGTCATATGCCGTTTCTTCTGTAAAAAACCCTTCTTCACCTAATGAGCCATACACTTCATCGGTTGAGATATGGTAGAATATTTTACCCTCCAGATTTCCTGTCCAGGCTTCCTTTGCAGCCTGCAGCAAGGATGCAGTACCCAGAACATTCGTTGTAATAAAAGCCAGCGGGTCGGTTATTGATCTGTCCACATGGCTTTCAGCAGCACAGTGCAATACTGCAGTGAAATGATGTTCAGCAAATAATTTCCGTAGAAGGTCAAGATCGGTAATATCTCCTTTTACAAATTGATAGTTAGGTTCGTTCTCAACATCTCTAAGGTTCTCCAGGTTGCCAGCGTAGGTAAGCTTATCCAGGTTTACAATTTTATACTGAGGGTATTTTTGTACAAATAACCGGGCTAAATGGGAACCGATAAATCCTGCTCCGCCTGTTAATAAAATAGTATGCATGTATATGATCGCTTTTGGGTGGCAAAAATAGACATAATTTTATTTAAGAGAAAGGTTTGGTTTAGGAAGGTTTGGGGTTTGGGGTTTGGGGTTTATCCGCAGGACCCTGTGGGGGGTTTGGGGTTTAGAGTTTTGGGTTTTGGGTTTTGGGTTTGGGGTTTAGAGTTTTGGGTTTTGGGTTTTGGGTTTAGAGTTTTGGGTTTTGGGTTTTGGGTTTTGGGTTTTGGGTTTAGAGTTTTGGGTTTGGGGTTTAGAGTTTTGGGATTGAACGTTTGACTAGTTGTTTCCCTTTAGTATTAATCTCCTTCCCTTTTATAAACTTCTCATACCCGTGCGTAAGTTTTTCCATTGGTGTTAATTTTACTTTACTCGTGATAATGATAAGAACTAATCCACGTTTATTAAAATAATATCACAGGTAATGCAAGAATGTTCTCTTTCATCTTTTTTACATGTAAATCTACCTTCCTCTTTAACCTCTATATCATCCAAAACTTCTTTGGTAAGATTCGTATTTTGATTCCCGAAGGCATGAATTCGAAATTCTTTTCTACCTAATTCACCACATTTTCTAAGCATGACTAAAAGTGCTGAATAGAGAATACGGTAATTCATACCGGAATGTACAAAAACTGCTCTTGCATTCCTACCCACACATATTTCATAATACTTTTCAAATTCATCCTTCCCTTTTTCCTCATACTTGAGCTTAAATTCACTTTCAAAATAACCAGCATTACAAAGGTTAGCAATCGTCATCCCTCTTTCACCAAATCTTTCTCGGATAGCTTTTTTATATTTATGAATTTCTTTCCCTTTTTCTTTCTCGCTTACCATAAACAATGAAACCTTTAATGCAATCAAATCTTGTTCTGGAATTTTGTTTTCAAAAAAAGAAAGCAAATCTTTGTCTTTGTTTTTCTTTTTATAATCTTTGTATGACTGAAAATCTTTTTCCTGACCAACCTTTTGAATTATTCCATCAACTTTAAATCTGTCTAGAATAATTGAAAAAATACGTCCCTCATATTTTTGAGGTAAATTACCAACGAATATTTTGAGGGTTTTGTGTCTTTTATTATAAATATGAGTAGCTGCGTTTTCCTCTAAACTTACTAGATCGTTAATAAAATAAATTTTTACGTCTTTTTTAGACGCAGCATCCAATATTAGCTGAATATCAGTTTTGGCTTTTGACATTATAATTTAATAGAAGGGCTGAGAAGACTTAATACTTATCTTCAGTAAGTTGAATTATGGAGTAAATATCATCCTTCAAAAATATCTCTGAACCTTTTTTTATGGCTCCTAATTGCTCTTGACTTAGTTCAAGACCTTCTGGAGTTTGGATAGGTTCATCTGTCTTTGAATTAATAATTAAACCGTCTTCGCTTATTTTATAATCAAAGGCACGCAGAATAAAAGGTAAAGAGTGCGAATCAAAAAAAAGTGTTGCATTCTTGGTCATAACGATTCGTTTTTTCAGTTTGATTCTTGAGTCAGGGCAATTTATTTGAGGCCGCAAAGGTACTTTAAAAGTAATTGTCAAAAATGATACGAACAAATCTTTTTTAAAAATTACGATTACCATTTACGTAAATTATACGTACATATTTGATACCAAAACGTACGTAACTTCATAAAAATTACATTTGGCAGTTTTTAAAAAATAGTTAATGATAAAGTAGAAAAACGTAACGCATTGATTTGTACGTATTTCTACGTTTTATAAAGACTGGCAAAATATGCCGTATTATCGTATTTTATCATTGGGGCAAAACGCTGTACAGCCGTTTAAGGGTATTAAACTACTCGGTGACACCAATAATAGCTAGAATTTTACAAAGTGCGCATTCAAGGTCTTATTAAAACATACAGAGAATATTTGACTGTGTAAAGCAGTAAAAGTTACGAAATAAGGGTAAATGCCTTTCGATCTTGGCAAAATCTTATCTTGTTCTCTGAGTATACATATACCGGATTAATTCGCTAACTAGGGCTACCCTACCGGTCGTGCGGATAATCCTGCTAACCCTCCTAAAACTTATTTATACAACACCTGTTCATTGGTGTAATAGGTTTTCATCATGCCGTGCTTATCAATAAGAATAGGTTTACCCGTTGGGCTTTTCGTTTTTTCTTTTGTGTGGATCTTTAGAAATTCTTTTACTTCTACGTTTATCCTGCCCTTGTATTTTTTATAAATATTTTTGATGGCTGCCTTTAATAACCGTTTAATGATCTTCACTAACGCTTTTATCTTC
>JBKJPW010000078.1:0-7327 GCA_046594225.1 Bacteroidia bacterium | reverse complement strand
TCCTGCTAACCAGGCTAATGCTACTTTTACTGCATCTGGCATTTATACTTTAGCAGTTACTAATACATTAACAGGCTGTGTGTCTACAAGCACAAATTCAGCTAATACATTTACTGTAACTACCGACACGATAAAGCCTATTGCTTCTATTAATGTGTTGTCTACTAACACAAGTATTGGTTGCGGTGCAAGTAATGCAACCGTAACATTAAACGGCAGTAACAGCACAAGCGCAAACCCTTCTCCTATCATTGGATGGTTGCCGGGACCTGTTCCGGGTGCGCAATTTGATGTTATTACAGCGGGTACCTATACTTTAGTTGTGATTGATGCCCTTAATGGTTGTTCAGATTCAGTACAAATTACTGTAAGCGGAAATACTACTCCACCTCAAGGTGTTGATGCAGGTACATCTGCTAATATTGCTTGTGGAAGTCCTACAACTGAATTAAATGGCTCTACAACTTCTACAGCTAGCGTTACTTATTCTTGGGCTGGCCCTTCTGCAACTAGCATTACTCTTGGCGGAAGTTCTTCTACGCCTACCGTAAATGAGCCAGGTGATTATACATTAACTGTTACGGATAATTTAACAGGTTGTTCTAGTTCTGCTACAGTATCAGTGACTCAGGCTATTGCTACTGCTTCTATTACTGCTAATCCAACAACAGGTATATCTCCTTTAGATGTTGCCTTTACTGGTTCTGGCGCAGGTAATCCTAACTACACTTGGGATTTTGCTAATGGAAACATATCTTCTTCTCAAAATCCTAATAATACTTTCTTAACTGGTACTTACATTGTAACCTTAACTACTACTTCTGGTTCTTGTACCGCTACTGCTACTGTTGAAATTGTAGTACAAGATGGATTTACTATGGAAATCCCTAATGTATTTACTCCTAATGATGATGGAGCTAATGATGTCTTTACTATCAAATCTACAGGAGTTAAAGAAATTACATTACAGATTTTTAATCGTTGGGGTGAAAAATTATTTGAATTTACTGGAGCGAAAGCTTCATGGGATGGTTTAGCACCTAATGGGGCAAAAGTACCAGAAGCAACCTACTTCTACTTCGTAAAAGCAACTGGCTTTGATGGAAACGAAATAGAGAAACATGGTACCCTTAATTTATTTAGATAAAATTTATTTTGATTTTATAAAAAAGGCTTTCTTTAGAGAAAGTCTTTTTTTATTCTCTAAACTTAACTATATAAATATTTTGAGTGCTTTAATGCTTAATTTAAACGAGTATATTTAATACATTTGCTAATAATGTAATAACATTTAGTGACACATGGATCTAAGTAACCCTAAACAAAAAAACAAAATTCTAGTTTTAATTTTTGCATTAACTTTTTTGTTATATGGAAATACTATTAAAAATAATTATTCGCTAGATGATAACTATGTAACTGTTACCACACCTGAAAAACCAAATAACCCGAGGATTGTAAAAGGAATTAAAGGGATTCCGAAAATTTTCTCAACTCATTATGTTGAATCAAAGGAGCAAACTTTTGAATACAGACCAATAGCACTTGTAACCTTTGCTATAGAATACCAGTTTTTTGGCAGTAATCCTCACGTAAGTCATTTTTTTAATGTATTGCTATATGCTATAAATAATATTATTTTATTTTTAGTTCTCGCTAAACTTTTTAAAACCTATAGTGTTGTTTTCCCTCTATTAATTACTATACTATTTATTATTCATCCTATTCATACAGAAGTGGTGGCTAGTATAAAATCAAGAGATGAATTACTAAGTTTTTTGTTTGGTCTATGCTCCCTGTTTTTTGCATTAAAATATTTTGAATTTAAACATGTTAAATATATATTTATTTCTACTCTTTTTTTAATAACCGCATTACTATGTAAAAAAACAGCGGTCTTGTTTATTGGTCTTATACCGTTAACTTATTATTTTTTCTATTCAGTAAGGCCAAAACAGCTTTTACTATTTTTTGGAATTATATTATTAGCATTAATATGTTTTGCATTGTTTAAAAAAGCGATGCTCAATGAGCATTCTACTACACGTATTTTTGCATTTTTTGAAAACCCCTTATTTTATGAAGAAAACATATTCACTCGTATACCTTTTGCATTCTATTCTATAGGATATTATATCAAACTTTTGATTTTTCCTTACCCACTCTGTTGCTATTACGGATATAGTACAATACCATTTGTTGAATGGACAACGCCATTAGTATTTATCTCTTTAATTTTTCATATAGGAATAGTGTCGTATGCGGTAATCCACATCAAAGAAAAAAACGTCTTATCTTACGGGATTATCATATACCTGATAGGGGTATTTCCTTTTTCAAATATGATGTCTTTCGCTACTGGAGTAATTGCCGAACGTTATATCTATTTTGCCTCTCTCGGATTTTGTGTTTCAGCTGTTTGTTTATTATCCACTCTTCTAAAAAATGATTTAAAAAATATCAAAACTAATTTCTCCTTTTCATTTATTATGATTACAATTTTTGTTTTGTATTCGGGATTAACTATTTCCAGAAACACAAAATGGATTGATGAAATCACCTTATTTAGAAATGACTGCAAAATCTTTAAAAGCTCATGTAATCTGCAATATATAACTGGCAACAAACTTTATACACAACTTTTTATGACGCCTCCAGGAGCAAAAAAAGATTCTCTTATTACTGAAATGACCAATCATTATAAACAAGCTGTCAGCCTTATGGAAAAGGGCGTAAAGAAGTATCCACAAGACTATACAACCCTAAATAATATTGGTACTATATATGTAAATATATTTAATGATGGCGTAAAAGCACAACCATTTTTTAAAAAATCAATTGCCCTGAATCCAGATGATAAAATAACTCAATTTAACTATGCATTCTGTTTTGAAAAAAGAAATCTGCCAGATTCTGCGATATTTTATTACGAAAAACTTGCATTGCTGAAAACCGAATACCTACCTGTTTACAATCAACTCCGTGAATTATATTTAAAAAAACTAGATTTTAATAAAGTAATTGAATGTGATAAGCGTGCAATTGAAATCAATCCTTTTGACGCAAAGCTTTATGTGAATTTAGGAAATAGCTACATGTCTAATAAAGATACTTTAAACGGAATCATTCAGTTTGAAAATGCAATAGAAAAAGAACCTACTAACGCCATTTTACTTGATCAAATTGTTATTTTTTTAAACTCATCAGGTTATTCCAAAAAAGCTGAATTATTAAAAAAGCGTTTCGCTCATTGAAAAGTAAATTCAACTCACTTAAATGTTAATTTGACTCATTACTAATTATTTCGAGGCAACTATTGCAAAACAAGTATAATTTTTGTAATATTGCTTATAAAAAAAATTAACAACTCTAAATTAATTTTACATGAAATCAAATCTTTCAACAGCAATTATTACATTCCTAATGTTTTGTTCACTATTTTTTAAAGCACAAAATATAGTATATAAAGATGCTACAGTTTCAAGGCCTGCTGAGTTATGGAAACCATTTGTTTTGACGAATGGAACCAATATTGAAAATGGCGTATCTTTTTACATGATAAAAACAGAGTGTAATTCGGAGAAAACTAAATTACTGAAAGTGATAAATGGAAATCAATATGCTGTTGTTTTCAGCTATCAATTATCACCATCTCACCCCGTTGTAAATGTAACAGTGCCTGCTTCTCTCTCTATTGAAGGAGCTTGTGGTACTTCTGATGTAAATTTAGCCAAACTCATTATTACTCCCCAAAATCATAAAAATGAAAATGAGAAAGATGAGATGAAACAGTTTATGCTATCTCACATTACGGTTACCAAATTTCAATAATACCGCTTAAAATAAATCTAGATTTTGATAATTATTATTTAAAAAAAACAGCATGAAAAAACCTATACTTTTACTTTTAACAATAATTGCTTTCATTTTTAATTTTGGTCTTACTGAAAAATTACAAGCGCAAACAGCAACTGTAACCGTAAATTATCCAGGTTTTTTAGCCTGCGGAGGATGTGTAGTATGTGGTGGAGATTATTATTGTTTTAATACATTAAGTAGTTATTGCGGTAATACAGCAGCCTGTATTACTAAAACTTTTACTAACCCTGTTCCTGCTGGAAACATTGTAACTGGCGTAAATGTCAGTTATTTTAGTGCGGGTTGTGCCGGCGGTTCTTTATCAGCTAATATCAATGGGCAATCGGTGCCTACAGTTAACGAAGGTAGTTCTGGCTGCCTTTGCTCCAATGCTCCGTGTGTTCAGAGTGCTTCGTCATCAAGTGTATTCCCGTGTGGTTTGCCAGGATATAACAATGCTGCTGGTGGTTCAAACTCTATTCAATTATGTACAGGAGCAGATGTTTGTATTAACAGACTGGTAATCACTCTAACCTATGCTCCTGCAAATCAGGCAAGTCCTGCTACACAACCAACAAGTGTATTAGGTCAAACCAGTATTTGCCCAGGCGCAATTCAAACTTACTCATGTCCCGCTGTTAGTAATGCCTCATCTTATAACTGGACACTCCCCGCAGGGTGGACGCTCAATTCGGGAGCTGGAACAAATGTAATTACAGCTACTCCTGGCTCAGCGGGTAACGTTTGTGTGCGAGCTCAAAATTTATGTGGAAATAGTGTATATACTTGTATATCAGTAGGCTTATTAACCGCCTCTACTCCACCGGCAAGTGCAAGCGCCAACCCAAATCCAGTTTGTGCTAGTGCTTCAACAACAACACTTAATTTATCTGGTGGTTCATTAGGTACTGCGGCCAACTGGAATTGGTACTCCGGAAGCTGCGGAGGTACTTTAGTTGGCACAGGAAGTTCAATAGTTGTTTCGCCATCATCAACAACAACCTATTATGTGAGTGCATCAGGTACCTGTAACACGACAGCGTGCGCATCGGTTGTATTTACTGTAAATCCGGCTCCTACTGCAGTGGCTGGCCCTACCCAAAACTTAACGTGTTCTCAAACAAGTGCGGTATTAGCGGGTTCAGGTGGAGGTTCCTACTCTTGGTCTGGTCCGGGTATTGTAAGTGGAGGTAATACAGCAACTCCAACAATAAATGCTGCTGGTGTTTACAGTTTAATTGTTACAACCACTTCGTCTCCATTTTGTTCATCTTCAGTCTCAACCGTTACAGTAACTTCAAATACTACACCTCCAACTCCTTCAGCTTCCAACACTGCTACTTTAACATGCAGTACAACTACTGCTGCTTTAACGGCAACAGGTGGCGGAACTTATTCATGGTCTGGTACAGGAATTGTTTCTGGTGGTGCAACTGCAAACCCTATTGTGAATGGCACTGGACCTTATGTTGTAACTGTTACTGCCGCTAATGGTTGTACAGCAACTGCCAACACTTCTGTAGCTCAAAACATAACACCTCCAACTCCTTCAGCTTCCAACACTGCTACTTTAACATGCAGTACAACTACTGCTGCATTAACGGCAACGGGTGGTGGAACTTATTCATGGTCTGGCACAGGAATTATTTCTGGTGGCACAACTGCAAACCCGATTGTGAATGGCACTGGACCTTATGTTGTAACTGTTACTGCCGCTAACGGTTGTACAGCAACTGCCAATACTTCTGTATCTCAAGATAATACACCTCCAACTCCTTCAGCATCAAATTCTGGTTCATTAACTTGTTCTACAACTACCGTAACTTTAACTGGAACAAGTGGTGGAACATATATATGGTCAGGTCCTGGAATTATTAGTGGTGGCTCAACGGCAACTCCTTCTGTTAATTTAATTGGAACATATAATGTAACAGTTACTGCCGCTAACGGCTGTACGGCAACTGCCAATACAACAGTTTCTCAAAATACAGTATTACCTACTGTTACAATGCCTGCCACACAGACCATTACCTGCTCTGCACCTTCTGTTACTCTTGTTGCTTCTGCTAATCCATCAACTTGTACGCCCGTCTGGACTGGCGGTGTGAGTAGTGGAGTTAACAGTTATACTTCTACTGCGTCATCTGCGGGCGACTACACACTAACAGTTACTGATCCTTCGAACGGATGTACGGCTTCAGGAATTACACAAGTAATCCCAAGTGCTGGATTCCCAACTGTTAATGCAACAGCTTCTAATCCCATAACATGTGTTACAACAACTGCACAAGTAGTTGCAACAACATCAACAACGCCTGTATCATATAGCTGGAGTGGGCCTGGCATTACATCTGGAGCTGCTACTGCCACTGCCAATGTGAATGCGGGTGGCCAGTATACGGTTATAGTTCAAAATACAACATCCATGTGTAGTTCAACTATTACTATTGGAGTTACAACAAATACAACTTCAACAACTCCTACTATTTCAACAACAGGCTCTATAACCTGTTCAACTAGCAGTTTAACTATTAACAGCACACCCAGTAGTGGTGTAACTTACACATGGACTGGTAGTGGCATTATTGGTAGTAATAATTCTCAAAGTGTTGATGTTAATCAGGGTGGTGTCTATACGTTAAACGTAACAAATTCAGATGGATGTGTTGGCACAGAAACTGTAGCTGTTTCTTCTAACACAATAGTACCGTCATTCACTTTAGGAACTGCATCTTCTGTTACAACAACATGCGCCGCGCCAAATGCAACTTTATCTGCAACAAGTAACGCAGATCCTAATTCTACATACATATGGACAACTCCATCAACTTCAACAGTTATGGGTACTCCATTAGTTGCTTCTGCTCCTGGTATCTACACTCTAGTTGTTACTAATACAGTTAATGGTTGTAGTACATCAGCCACAAGCCCTGCAACTGTTGAGATAATTGCTGATTCGGGAACTCCTGTAGTAACCTTATCTTCCAATACAGCTTCCATAACCTGTTCTAATCCAAATCCAAGCGTATCTATTACAACTACAGCAACGCCTGTAAGTTATAGCTGGAGTCCAACAACAGGTATCGTTCCTGGAACAGAAACTACAGCAACACCATCATTTAATGCAGCAGGGTCTTATAGTGTTGTTGTAACAAACACTTCTAGCGGATGTGCTACAAGCACTTCAGGAAATGTTGTAACCGTAACTTTAGATAATACTGTTCCTGTTATCACTTTATCAACTTCTATAAATAGTGATGTGATTGACTGTAATAATCCATCAGTGATCATTACTCCAACTATTAACATAACTCCTAGTTCTAATTTAACTTATACTTGGACTGGTGGACCAGGACTTTCTACTCCTGCTAACCAGGCTAATGCTACTTTTACTGCATCTGGCATTTATACTTTAGCAGTTACTAATACATTAACAGGCTGTGTGTCTACAAGCACAAATTCAGCTAAT
>JBKJPW010000069.1:0-19233 GCA_046594225.1 Bacteroidia bacterium | reverse complement strand
TCCTGCTAACCAGGCTAATGCTACTTTTACTGCATCTGGCATTTATACTTTAGCAGTTACTAATACATTAACAGGCTGTGTGTCTACAAGCACAAATTCAGCTAATACATTTACTGTTACTACAGATACTGTGAAGCCTTCTGCTTCTGTTAATGTTTTATCTTCAAACACAAGTATTGGTTGTGGCGCAAGTAACGCAACAGTAACATTGAACGGCAGTAACAGTACAAGCGCAAACCCTTCTCCTATCATTGGATGGTTGCCGGGACCTGTTTCGGGTTCACAGTTTGACGTTATTACATCGGGTACCTATACTTTAATTGTAATTGATGCCCTTAATGGTTGTTCAGATTCAGCACAATATACTGTAAGCGGAAATACTACTCCACCTCAAGGTGTTGATGCAGGTACATCTGCTAATATTGCTTGTGGTGATACAACTGCTGTTTTAATGGGTACTACTACTACTTCAAATACAAGTTACTCGTGGGCTGGACCTTCTGGTACAAGTGTGATATCAGGTGGCTCTACACTTTCACCTACGATAGGTGTAGTTGGTGACTATACTTTAACTGTTACAGATAACTCAACTGGTTGTTCTAGTTCAGCTGTAGTTAATGTAACCCAAGCAAGTGCAACCGCTTCTATTACTGCTAACCCTACAACTGGTATTTCTCCTCTTTTAGTTGATTTTACAGGAGCTGGTAACGGAACGCCTAGCTTTAGCTGGAATTTTGGTGATGGAAATACCTCTAACACACAAAATCCAAGTAACATTTTCGCTTCGGGTTCTTATACTGTAACTTTAACTACTACATCTGGTACTTGTACAGCAACTTCAACTGTCGTAATTATTGTTGAGGACGGATTTTCTATAGAAATACCGAACGTATTTACTCCGAATAATGATGGGTCAAACGATTTTTTCACAATCAAATCGACTGGGGTAAAAGAAATCTCCTTACAGATATTTAACCGTTGGGGAGAGAAACTATATGAGTTTTCAGGAGCTAAAGCTTCTTGGGATGGCCTCACTGCTGCTGGTTCTGAAGTATCAGAGGGGACTTATTTCTTCTTCATAAAAGCAACAGGTTTTGATGGCGCTGAATTTGAAAAACAGGGTACTGTAAATTTGTTTAGATAAACAACTAAATATAAAATAAAAAACCCTTTCAGAAATGAGAGGGTTTTTTATTTTAGACTAATGATGCTGAATAAAGCGACAAAATAAAAGCTTTTTAGTGTATATTATATTCAAAAAAATAAAAAAAATTGAAACAATTTTTATACGGTTTCAACCCTCAATAAGTCAATTTAGTCTATTCATACAAAAAAAATCAAGGAATCTTCAATATTTTTCAACAATTTTTTTGTTGATGAAGAAAATAATTCTATCTTTGCCGTCCCCAAAATGGGGGAAAAGCGTAAATTATAGTAAAATCAAGTAATACAAAGGATTTAAGATGCCTACAATATCGCAATTAGTAAGAAAAGGTCGCTTTAAAGCACCTAACAAAAGTAAATCGGCCGCTTTGGATTCATGTCCACAACGCCGTGGTGTTTGTACACGTGTGTACACAACAACCCCTAAAAAACCAAACTCAGCTATGCGTAAAGTAGCGAAAGTGCGATTAACGAATAAGCAAGAGATAATTGCTTATATCCCTGGAGAAGGTCATAACTTGCAAGAGCACAGTATCGTTTTGGTACGTGGTGGTCGTGTTAAGGATTTACCGGGTGTTCGTTACCACATCGTTCGCGGATCGTTAGATACTGCGGGTGTTGAAGGAAGAAAACAACAACGTTCTAAATACGGAACAAAACGCCCTAAGGCAGGAGTAGTAGCTGCGCCAGCAAAAGGAGCTAAGAAAAAATAATATTAAGAAAAGTATAGATTTCATACAATGAGAAAATCGACCGCCAAAAAAAGAATTTTATTACCAGATCCAATCTATAACGATATATTGGTAACTCGTTTTTTAAACAGTTTAATGTACGATGGTAAAAAAAATACCGCTTCTACAATTTTTCATGAATGCTTGGAAATCGTTGCAAAACGAACTAACGAAGATGGATTAGAAGTTTTCAAGAAAGGTTTAGCAAATGTTACTCCTCAAGTTGAAGTTCGTTCACGTCGTGTAGGAGGTGCAACTTTCCAAATTCCTTCTGAGGTTCGCCCAGAGAGAAAACTAGCTTTAGCTATTAAATGGTTAATTACTTACGCTCGCAAGCGTAATGAAAAATCAATGGCTCAAAAATTAGCTGGTGAAATTGTTTCTGCGTCAAAAGAAGAGGGAGCTGCTTTCAAAAAGAAAGAAGATATCCATAAAATGGCAGAAGCTAACAAAGCATTTTCACACTTTAGATTCTAATTAGAAATGGACTTAAGATATACAAGAAATATCGGTATCGCTGCGCATATTGATGCTGGTAAAACAACAACAACGGAGCGTATTCTATACTACACAGGTGTTAATCATAAAATTGGTGAAGTGCATGAAGGTGCTGCAACAATGGATTGGATGGCGCAAGAGCAAGAGCGTGGAATTACTATTACTTCAGCTGCAACAACTTGTTTTTGGAAATACCGTGATAACAATTATAAAATTAATATCATTGATACACCAGGCCACGTTGACTTTACAGTTGAGGTAAATCGTTCATTACGTGTATTAGATGGTTTAGTGTTTTTATTTTCAGCAGTTGATGGTGTAGAGCCTCAATCTGAAACTAACTGGCGTTTAGCCGATAACTACAATGTTACTCGTTTAGGTTTCGTTAATAAAATGGACCGTCAAGGAGCTGACTTTTTAAAAGTAGTTAAACAAACTCGCGAAATTTTAGGTGGCAATGCTGTCCCTCTTCAAATTCCAATTGGATCTGAAGAAAACTTTATTGGAGTAGTTGATTTGATTAACTTCCGTGGTATTGTTTGGAACGAGCATGATAAAGGAATGACTTTTCAAGAAGTTCCTATTCCAGCAGATTTATTAGAAGAAGCAACTGAGTGGAGAGAAAAAATGTTGGAAGCTGTTTCTGAATTTGATGATAAAATTATGGAGAAGTTTTTTGACGCTCCAGAAACTATCACTGAAAGAGAAGTATTAGATGCATTGCGTAAAGCTTGTGTTGCAAATAAAATTGTTCCAATGGTATGTGGTTCATCTTTCAAAAATAAAGGTGTACAAACAATGTTGGATTTAGTTATGGAATTAATGCCGTCTCCGATGGATAAGCCAGAAACTAAAGGTATTAATCCAGACACTGGTTTAGAAGTTTCTCGTAGACCAGATGTTAAAGATCCATTTACAGCATTAGCATTTAAAATCGCAACTGATCCATTTGTAGGTCGTTTGTGTTTCTTCCGTGCTTATTCTGGTCGTTTAGATGCAGGTTCTTATGTATTGAACACTCGTTCAGGAAACAAAGAACGTATCTCTCGTATTTTTCAAATGCATGCTAACAAACAAAATCCTGTTGAATTTTTAGAAGCAGGTGATATTGGAGCAGCAGTAGGATTTAAAGATATTAAAACAGGAGATACTTTATGCGATGAAAAACATCCAATCGTATTAGAAGCAATGAATTTCCCTGAGCCTGTAATTGGTTTAGCAATTGAGCCTAAAACTCAAGGTGACTTAGATCGTTTAGGAACAGGTTTACATAAATTAGCTGAAGAGGATCCAACTTTCCGTGTACATACTGATGAAGATTCTGGTCAAACTATTATCTCAGGTATGGGTGAGTTACACTTAGAAATTATTATCGACCGTTTAAAACGTGAGTTTAAAGTTGAAGTAAATCAAGGTGAGCCTCAAGTATCTTACAAAGAATCAATTTCTGGAACTGTTGAACACCGTGAAGTATACAAAAAACAAACTGGTGGTCGTGGTAAATTTGCAGATATTAAATTTGTATTAAGCCCCGTTGATGAAGATTTTGATAGAGAAAAAGCTAAATCTGATTTACAATTTGTTAATGAGATTTCTGGTGGTTCAATTCCTCGTGAATTCATCCCTTCTATTGAAAAAGGATTTAAAGCAGCCATGGTTAATGGTGTATTAGCAGGATATCCATTAGATAATTTAAAAGTTCGTTTGATTGATGGATCTTTCCACGCAGTCGATTCAGATTCTTTATCTTTTGAGATTTGTGCTCGTTCAGCGTACCGTGAAGCATTGCCAAAATGTAAGCCGGTATTAATGGAGCCTATCATGAAAATTGAAGTGTTGACTCCAGAGCAAAACATGGGTGATGTTGTAGGTGACTTAAATCGTCGTCGTGGTCAAATTGAAGGAATGGATTCAAAAAATAACTCACAGGTTATTAAGGCTAAAGTTCCTTTATCTGAAATGTTTGGTTATGTAACTCAATTACGTACATTAACTTCAGGTCGTGCAACTTCCACAATGGAATTCTCTCACTATGCTGATGCTCCTGCAAACGTTGCAGCTGATGTAGTAGCAAAGGTAAAAGGTAAAAAAGAAAACGCATAAACAGTATTATATAACAACTCACATGAGCCAAAGAATCAGAATAAAATTAAAATCTTACGATTACAACTTAGTTGATAAATCCGCTGAGAAAATTGTGAAAACTGTGAAAATGACAGGAGCTGTAGTTAACGGTCCAATTCCATTACCTACAAATAAAAGAATCTTCACTGTTTTACGTTCACCACACGTTAACAAAAAAGCGCGTGAGCAGTTCCAAGTTTGTTCATACAAACGTTTATTGGATATCTATAGTTCTTCTTCAAAAACTGTAGATGCTTTAATGAAATTAGAATTGCCTTCTGGAGTAGAAGTTGAAATTAAAGTTTAACCCTCTGTTTTTATTCGCACTGAGCGTAGTCGAAGTGTAAAGGAAACTCTGGAATCAAAAAAATAAAATAAGTAAATAACAAATAACAAAAAAGTAAAATGTCTGGAATTATTGGTAAAAAAATAGGAATGACTAGCTTCTTCGATGCCAATGGCAAGTATGTGCCATGCACAGTAATAGAAGCAGGTCCTTGCGTTGTTACGCAAGTAAAAACCAATGAAAAAGACGGTTACACAGCTTTACAGTTAGCTTACGATGATAAGAAAGAAAAACATACATCGTCTGCTATGAAAGGTCATTTTGAATTAGCAAAAACTACCCCAAAACGTAAAATTGTTGAGTTCCGTTCTTTTGAGGAAACAAAAAATTTAGGTGATATCGTAACATTAGATATGTTTGCAGAAGGTGACTTCGTTGACATCGTTGGTACATCAAAAGGTAAAGGTTTTCAAGGTGTAGTAAAACGTCACGGTTTTGGTGGTGTTGGTGGTTCAACTCACGGTCAACATGATCGTTCTAGAGCACCAGGATCATTAGGAGCTTCTTCAGATCCTTCTCGTGTATTTAAAGGTATGCGTATGGCTGGTAGAATGGGTGGAGATAGAAAAAAAATCCAAAACTTAGTAGTAGTTAAAATTATGGCAGAAAAGAACGTTCTTTTAATCAAAGGTTCAGTTCCGGGTGCTAAAGGGTCTTACGTTATAATCGAGAAGTAATCATGCAAGTAGAAGTATTAAACATAAGCGGAAAAAAGACTGCTAAAAAAGTAGATTTAGTAGATGTGATTTTTGGTGTAGAGCCAAGCGATCATAGTATATATTTAGATGTTAAGCATTATTTAGCTGCTCAACGTCAAGGAACGCACAAATCGAAAGAGCGTGCTGAGATTTCAAGAACGACTAAAAAATTGAAAAAACAAAAAGGTACTGGTGGAGCTCGTGCGGGTTCTATGAAATCTCCTTTGTTTATTGGTGGTGGTCGCGCATTTGGTCCTCGTCCTCGCGATTATTCTTTTAAATTAAATAAAAAGACTAAAGTTGTAGCTCGTGCATCAGCATTAACTTATAAAGCAAAAGAAAATGCAATTACTGTATTAGAAGACTTCACTTTTGAAGCTCCAAAAACAAGTAGTTATGTTGACTTAATGAAAAACTTAAATTTATCTGATAAAAAAACATTATTAGTGTTGGGTGAGTCAAATAATAACGTATATTTGTCGTCCCGAAATTTAGAGGGTGCTAAAGTTGTAAAAGCCTCAGATTTAAACACTTACGATATTGTTAATGCAGAAACATTAATTTTATTAGAAAGTTCGGTAAAAGTATTAGAATCTATATTAAACAAATAAAATGGAAATATTAATTAAACCAATCATCACCGAAAAGATGACTTCTTTGGCAGAGAAGTTGAATCGCTATGGTTTTGTGGTTGATAGAAGCGCCAACAAAGTACAAATTAGACAAGCTGTTGAAAAAATGTACGGTGTAAAAGTGTCATCTGTTAACACTCAACAATATGTAGGGAAAGTTAAAACTCGTAACACCACTCGTGGTATTGCAGTAGGCCGCGTAAACCGTTCAAAAAGAGCTTTTGTCACATTAAAGAATGGCGAAGCAATTGATTTCTACGCTAATATTTAATTTGATAAAAAGCAACAACAATGGCATTAAAAAAATTCAGACCGTTGACTCCAAGTCAACGTTTCAAAATAGCAACTGATAACTCAGATATCACGACTAGTACTCCTGAAAAAAGCTTATTAACTTCGGTTAAAAACAGCGGTGGTCGTGACAATACAGGTAAAATGACAATCCGTAACATCGGTGGTGGTCATAAAAAGCAATACCGTATTATTGATTTCAAACGTAATAAAGATGGTATCGAAGGAACAGTAGCTTCAATCGAATACGATCCAAACCGTACTTCACGTATCGCTTTAATTCATTATAAAGATGGAGAGAAACGTTACATTTTAGCTCCTGCTGGTTTAGAAGTTGGTAAAAAAGTAATGTCTGGCGCAACTGCATTACCAGAAGTTGGTAACTGTATGTTTTTATCTGATATTCCACTAGGAACTGTTATACATAATATTGAATTACGTCCAGGACAAGGTGGAGCAATGGCACGTAGTGCTGGAACTTACGCTCAGTTAACTGCTCGTGATGGTAAATATGCAATTTTACGTATGCCTTCAAGTGAGGTTCGTATGATCTTAATTACTTGTAAAGCAACAATCGGAGCTACATCAAATCCTGACCATAGTTTAGAGATTTCTGGTAAAGCAGGTCGTTCTCGTTGGTTAGGTCGTCGTTCTCGTACTCGTCCAGTAGCTATGAATCCGGTGGATCATCCAATGGGTGGAGGTGAAGGTCGTGCATCAGGAGGTCAACCTCGTTCTCGTAACGGTATTCCTTCTAAAGGATTTAAAACTCGTTACAAAGCGAAATCTTCAAATCAACATATCATCAAAAAAAGAAGTAAATAATAATTAACGTTTAATGGTCCGCCGGTTGGTGGATTCAAAACTAAAAAATAAACAATGGCAAGATCATTAAAAAAAGGTCCTTTTATTGACCACAACTTAGAAAAAAAAGTTACTCAAATGAATGAGAGTAACAAAAAGACAGTACTAAAAACTTGGGCTCGTCGTTCTGTAATTTATCCTGAAATGGTTGGACATACGTTTGCAGTTCATAATGGGCAAAAATTTATCCCAGTTTATTGTACAGAAAACATGGTAGGTCACAAACTAGGAGAATTTTCAGCAACACGTCAATTCAAAGGTCATTCAGGTAATAACAAGAAATAATAAGTTGATAAAGAAATTTAGTCATGGGTAAAAGAAAAAGATTAGTAGCAGAGGCACGCAAAGAAGCAAATAAGAGTACTTATTTCGCTAAATTAAATAGCTGCCCAACTTCACCTCGTAAAATGCGCCAAGTTGCGGATTTAGTAAGAGGTATGGAAGCATATAAAGCATTGAATGTATTAAAATTTAATACACGTGAAGCGTCAGGACGTTTAGAGAAATTACTAAAATCTGCAATTGCAAATTACGAAGCAAAAACAGGAACTCGTCCAGAAGAAAACACCTTATTTGTTACTTCGGTAATGGTGGATAGTGCTTTAATGGCAAAACGTTTGCGTACTGCACCACAAGGTCGCGGATACAGAATTAGAAAACGTTCGAACCATGTAACATTAGAAGTAGGTACTGCAGTTGCTAGTACTAAGAAAGCTGAAAGAAAAGCAGCTGCAATAACTAAAGAAGATAATAAATAATTAAGATAAGGAAATGGGACAAAAAGCAAATCCAATAGGTTTACGTTTAGGTATTGTTAAAGGTTGGGATTCTAACTGGTACGGAGGAAGAGACTATGCTGATAAATTAGTTGAAGATTTTCAAATTCGTAACTACTTAAAAGTTCGTTTACCAAAAGGAAGTATTTCTAAAATAGTTATCGAAAGAACATTAAAATTAATTACTGTTACAATCAATACAGCACGTCCAGGTATCATTATCGGAAAAGGTGGTAAAGAAGTAGATAAATTAAAAGAAGAATTAAAAAAAGTAACTAAGAAAGAAATTCAAATCAATATTTTTGAAATTAAACGCCCTGAATTAGATGCACGTTTAGTATCAGACAGTATTGCTCGTCAAATTGAAGGACGTATTTCTTTCCGAAGAGCAGCAAAAATGTCAATTGCATCAACAATGCGTATGGGTGCTGAAGGAATCAAAATATTGGTATCTGGTCGTTTAGGCGGTGCTGAGATGGCACGCTCTGAAGGATACAAAGAAGGGCGTACTCCATTACAAACGTTACGTGCGGATATTGATTATGCAGTTGCAGAAGCACACACAACTTATGGTCGTATTGGCATCAAGGTTTGGATCTGTAAAGGTGAAATCTATGGAAAACGTGATTTATCTCCTAACTTTGGTTTAGATAAAGAGAAAAAAGGTCCAGGTACAAGTCCAGCTCCAAAATTTGCTGGTCGTGGCCCAAAAAGAGATGATAAAAAAAGAAACGATAAATAATAGTAATTACAGATAGAATAACTTATTAGTTAAAGATATAATCAAGTCATGATACAGCCAAAAAGAACGAAATATAGAAAAATGCACAAAATGAAAATGAAAGGCAACGCCAAACGTGGTGATCAATTAGCCTTTGGTTCATTTGGAATAAAAGCATTAGATGAAAGTTGGATAACTTCACGTCAAATTGAAGCAGCACGTATTGCAATTACACGTTTCATGAAACGTGAAGGGCAAGTGTGGATTCGTATTTTTCCTGACAAACCAATTACTAAAAAACCAGCAGAGGTTCGTATGGGTAAAGGTAAAGGTGCTCCTGAATATTGGGTTGCTCCAGTAAAAAAAGGACGTATGTTATTTGAAGCTGAAGGCGTTCCTTTAGAAACTGCAAAAGAAGCATTACGTTTAGCAGCACAAAAATTACCAATCGTTACAAAATTTGTAGTTCGTAGAGATTACGTGGAAGAAGTAGCGGTTTAATCATAATAAGAATTAGAAAATGAAAAATACAGATATAGTTGCATTGTCAACTGCAGAATTGCAAGGTAAATTAAAAGAAGAAAAAGACGGTTTAAACAAAATGAAATTAAACCATTCAATCTCTCCTTTAGAGAATCCAATTAAAATCCGCGATAGCCGCAAAACAGTAGCTCGTTTGACTACTGAATTAACAAAAAGAAACAACACTTCTAAATAATAGTAGTAATGGAAGAAAGAAATTTAAGAAAAGAAAAAGTTGGTATCGTAAAAAGCAACAAAATGGAAAAATCTATTGTTGTAGCTGTGATGCGTAAAGTTAAACATCCAAAATACGGTAAGTTCGTTAACAAAACGTCAACTTTCGTAGCACACGATGAAAAAAACGAATGCAGTATCGGTGATACAGTAAAAATTAGCGAAACTCGTCCTTTGAGCAAAACAAAGAACTGGCGTTTAGTTGAAGTTTTAGAGAAAGTGAAATAATACTTATATAAAGTTTAAGAAGAAATGGTACAAAACGAATCAAGATTAGCAGTAGCAGATAATAGCGGAGCAAAAACAGTTCTAGTTATCCGTGTGTTAGGCGGTACAAAAAAGCGCTACGCATCTGTAGGAGATAAAATAGTTGTTACAATAAAAAGTGCTTTACCTTCTGGTAACGTAAAAAAAGGAACAGTTCATAAAGCTGTTGTTGTTAGAGTTAAAAAAGAAATCCGTCGTGCTGATGGTTCTTATATCCGCTTTGATGATAATGCATGCGTTATATTAAATCAAGGAGATGAAATTCGTGGAACTCGTATTTTTGGGCCTGTTGCTCGTGAGTTACGTGAAAAATCATTCATGAAAATTGTTTCATTAGCACCAGAAGTGCTTTAATAAATAATATCTAAAGAGATGTCAAAATTAAAATTAAAAAAAGGCGATACTGTAAGAGTAATATCTGGTGAATCCAGAGGCCAAGAAGGTAAAATTGTTACAATCAACACTAAAAATGAAAGAGTAGTTGTTGAAGCTGTAAACATGATCAGTAAACACACTAAACCTAGCGCAAAAAATGCTAATGGTGGTATTGTTAAACAAGAAGGTACTATTCATATCTCTAACTTAATGTTAGTTGAAGGTGGAAAAACTGTTAGAATTGGTCGCGTTGTAAACGCTACTACTAACAAAATTGAGCGTATTTCTAAAAAAACTAAAGCAGTAATTAAATAATGGCAGCAACTTATTCTCCTAGATTAAAGGACAAATATAAAGCAGAGATTGTAGATAATTTAAAAAAACAATTTCAGTACACTTCAGCAATGCAAGTGCCTAAATTAGAAAAAATTTGTATTAACCAAGGTATTGGTGATGCTGTTTCTGATAAGAAAATGATTGAAACTGCAGTAAAAGAAATGACTACTATTACAGGTCAGAAAGCAGTTCCAACGTATTCAACTAAAGATATCTCGAACTTTAAATTACGTAAAGGTGTAGCTATTGGTGTTCGTGTAACATTACGTGGCGATAAAATGTATGAGTTTTTAGATCGCTTAGTAGCGTCTTCTTTGCCTCGTATTCGTGACTTTAAAGGTGTTAATGATAAAGGATTTGATGGTCGTGGTAACTACACATTAGGTATTACTGAGCAAATCATTTTCCCTGAAATCGATATCGATAAAGTGAGTAAAATCTCTGGTATGGACATTACTTTTGTAACTTCTGCACCTACAGATAAAGAAGCTCATGCATTATTAACCGAATTTGGTATTCCTTTCAAAAAGAAATAGTATATTTACAGCCCTGAAAAAAACGAAAAATGGCAAAAACAAACATGATCGCTCGCGATACTAAAAGAAAAAGATTAGTAGAATTACACGCAGCAAAAAGAGCAGAATTAAAAAAAGCAGGAGATTCAATGGGCTTGCAAAAATTACCTAAAAACTCATGTAAAGTGAGAATGCGTAATCGTTGCAAATTAACTGGTCGTCCTCGTGGATACATGAGAGATTTTGGTATCAGCCGTGTAACGTTCCGTGAAATGGTTTTATTTGGTTTAATACCAGGTGTTACCAAATCAAGTTTCTAAAATAAGAGTATTAATGTATAATTATCCTGATGTCAGGATAACATATAAAAACAAATAAAATGACAGATACAGTATCAGATTACCTTACGCGAGTAAGAAACGCTATCGGCGCAAATCACAGAATAGTTGAGATTCCAGCTTCAAACCTTAAAAAAGAAATCACTAAGATTCTTTATGAAAAAGGTTATATCTTAAACTATAAGTTTGAAGAGAACGATAAAAAACAAGGAACTATTAAAATAGCCTTGAAATACAGTTCAACAAATAAATTATCAGCAATTCGTACATTAGACAGAATTTCTAAACCAGGTTTACGTAAGTATTCAGGTGTAGATACTATGCCAAAAGTATTAAATGGTTTAGGTATTGCTATTATCTCTACATCTAAAGGTGTAATGACTGATAAAGAAGCTAGAAAGCTGAATATTGGTGGAGAAGTTTTATGTTACATTTCATAATTTAGAGGAGGAAAAAAGACATGTCACGTATAGGAAAATTACCAATCACATTACCTGCAGGCGTTGAAGTAAACGTTAAAGGAACAGAAGTTTCAGTAAAAGGTAAATTAGGAACATTATCGGAAACGATTGATGCAGATATTATTGTAAAAGTTGAAGACGGCGTTATTAACGTATCTCGTCCAACTGATCAAAAACGCCACAGAGCATTACACGGCTTATACCGTTCTTTAATCGCTAACATGGTTAAAGGTGTTTCTGAAGGATATAAAACAGAACAAGAGTTAGTAGGTGTAGGTTACCGTGCTTCTAACAAAGGTCAATTGTTAGAATTAGCTTTAGGCTACTCTCACAACGTTGTGTTTGAATTACCAAACGAAATTAAGATTACTACAACATCAGAAAAAGGACAAAATCCAAAAGTGATTTTAGAAAGTTCTGATAAACAATTAATCGGAATGGTTGCAGCTAAAATACGTAGTTTACGTAAACCTGAGCCGTATAAAGGTAAAGGTATCAAATTTGCTGGCGAAATTTTACGCCGTAAAGCTGGTAAATCTGCAAGCAAAAAATAAGCCTTCGAGTCCGCTCAGGCTGACGAAAAGGAACAATATAATTCAATTAGTATTAATCATCTTCAAAAAACTGGAAAGATGGCACTCAATAAAAAACAAAGAAGAGAACGCATTAAATTTAAGATCCGTAAAACTATTAACGGAACTGCAACTACACCTAGATTAAGTGTATTTAGAAGTAACTCTGGGATATTTGCCCAATTAGTAGACGATTTAGCAGGTAAAACAATTTTAGCAGCTGGTTCTGATGATAAATCTATCAAAAGTTCAAAAGTTAACAAAGTTGATCAAGCTAAATTAGTTGGTAAATTAATTGCTGAAAAAGCTACAACTGCTGGTATCAGCACGATAGTGTTTGACAGAAATGGATATTTATACCATGGTCGTATCAAATCGTTAGCTGAAGGAGCTCGCGAAGCAGGTTTAAAATTTTAATTAGTATTTAAAGAACATACATAACATGTCAAAAGAAGTTGTAAAAAAAGTTAAGTCAACAGACATCGAACTAAAAGATAAATTAGTTGCGATACAACGTGTAACCAAAGTTACAAAGGGTGGTCGTCACTTTAGTTTCGCTGCCATCGTTGTTGTTGGTGATGAAAAAAGTGTTGTAGGATACGGATTAGGAAAAGCAAATGAGGTTACAGATGCAATTACTAAAGGTATTGATGATGCAAAGAAAAATTTGGTAAAAGTTTCTGTATTGAAAGGTACAGTTCCTCACGCTGAAAATGGTAAATACGGTGGTTCAAGAGTTTTCTTAAAACCCGCTGCTCACGGTACTGGTGTAATTGCTGGTGGTGCGATGCGTGCAGTTTTAGAGAGCGTTGGTATTACTGATGTATTAGCTAAATCAAAAGGTTCTTCAAATCCACACAACGTGGTAAAAGCAACTATTGATGCTTTAGCTAAAATGCGCGATCCATTAGCTATTTCAAGACAAAGAGGAATTAATTTAGACAAAGTATTTAACGGATAATAATTAGAAGATATGGCACAAGTTAAGGTAACATTGACTAAAAGTCCTATAAAAAGGAACGCTAGACAAAAAGCAACAGTTCAAGCTTTAGGTTTAAGAAAATTAAACCATAGCATTATTAAAGAAGCAACTCCTCAAGTTCAAGGGATGATTAATGCAGTTGCTCATTTATTGACAATAGAAAAAATTTAATTATAAAAGGAAATTAAGATGAAATTAAATTCATTAACACCTGCAGAAGGTTCAGTAAAAAATAACTTCAGAAGAGGTCGCGGACAAGGTTCTGGCGGTGGCGGTACAGCTACACAAGGGCACAAAGGTGCTCAATCTCGTTCTGGTAACAAAAAGAAACGTGGTTTTGAAGGTGGTCAAATGCCTTTACAACGTCGTGTTCCTAAATTTGGTTTCAAAAACGTTAACCGTATCGATCACAAAGGAGTAAACTTAGATGCTATCCAAAAATTAGTTGATACAAAAAATATTACTGATATAACACGCGATGTTTTATTAGAAAATGGTTTAGCTTCTAAAAATAGTTTGATTAAAATTATGGGAAGAGGTGAATTAAAATCTAAAGTAAATATTACAGTTCACGCATTTACTGCAACAGCTAAAGCAGCTATTGAAGCAAAAGGCGGTGTAGCAACAGAAATTTAAGATTACAAGGAACAATAAACAGATTATATGAAACGTTTTATAGAGACCTTCCAAAATATATGGAAGATAGAAGAGCTAAAGCAAAGGATTTTAACAACCCTTGGCCTTATCTTGATCTATCGTTTGGGTTCTTATGTTGTATTACCAGGTATTGATACTGAAGTGTTGACTGCAGCAAATGCTAATGCTGACGACGGAGGTATCATCGCTTTAATTAATGCTTTCGCTGGTGGTGCATTTTCAAGAGCTTCTATTTTTGGTTTAGGTATTATGCCTTACATTACAGCTTCCATCATTATTCAATTATTGGGTATGGCAGTTCCATATTTCCAAAAAATGCAAAAAGAAGGGGAAAGCGGACGTAAGAAAATCAATCAATATACTCGTTTCTTAACAGTAGCAGTTACAGCTGTTCAAGCTCCAGGTTATTTAGCAGCGCAAGTATATTCTAAGCCAGGTGTTGTAGCTATTGATCATGCATGGTTTGGGATTCAATCTACTTTAATTTTAGTTGCAGGTACGATGTTCATTATGTGGTTAGGAGAAAGAATCACAGATAAAGGTATTGGGAATGGTATTTCTGTATTAATTATGATTGGTATCATCTCTCGCCTACCCTTTGCAATCACTTCTGAATTCGGCTCACGTTTACAAAGTGCTGGTGGTGGTTTAATTATGTTCTTATTAGAAATTGTGTTCTTATTATTCATCATTGTAAGTTGTATTTTATTAGTACAAGGAACTAGAAGGATACCAGTGCAATACGCTAAAAAAATAGTTGGAGACAAACAAATTGGTGGAGTTCGTCAATATTTACCTTTAAAAGTAAATGCTGCAGGTGTAATGCCAATCATCTTTGCTCAGGCTATCATGTTTATTCCAGCAGCCGTTTCAGGCTTCTCTGGTGGTACTGGTGGTGTATTTGCTGATAGATATGGTTTTTGGTATAACTTTATCTTTGCTACATTAATTATTGCATTTACATATTTCTACACAGCTATTATGATTAATCCTAATCAATTAGCAGATGATATGAAACGTAATGGTGGTTTTGTACCAGGTGTTAAACCAGGTAAAACAACAGCTGAATTTATTGATCAAGTAATGTCTCGTATTACTTTACCAGGCGCTATATTCTTAGCATTTGTAGCAATTTTACCTTCTATTGCTATTAAATTAGGAATTAACAGTGCTTTTGCTGATTTCTTTGGAGGAACATCCTTATTAATCTTGGTTGGTGTAGTATTAGATACTTTACAACAAATTGAGACTTATTTATTAAACCGCCATTATGATGGTTTAATGAAAAATGGAAGAATAAAAGGTCGTAGTAATAACCAAATGACAATGCAACAAGCTTAATAGATGGCAAAACAAGCAAATATTGAGTTAGATGGCGTTATTTTGGAATCGTTAAGTAATGCGATGTTCAGAGTAGAATTGGAAAATGGACATGTAGTAATTGCCCATATCTCAGGAAAAATGAGAATGCACTACATCAAAATATTAACTGGCGATAAAGTGAAGTTGGAAATGAGCCCCTATGACTTGTCAAAAGGCCGAATAACATACAGATATAAGTAATTAAGAATAATAAAAAACAAAGGAAATGAAAGTTAGAGCATCCATCAAAAAAAGAAGCGTAGACTGTATTATGGTACGCCGTAAAGGAAAGTTGTATATAATCAACAAAAAAAACCCAAAGTTTAAACAAAGACAAAAATAATTGCGTATTTTCGCGAACTTTTAAAACCAAAGTATATAAATAATGGCACGTATTGCAGGTATAGATTTACCAAAAAATAAAAGAGGAGAAATAGGATTAACCTACATTTTTGGTATTGGACGTAGCAGAGCTCAACGTATTTTAACTGAAGCTGGAATTGACTTTAACAAAAAAGTGAATGAGTGGAATGATGACGAGCAAAACGCTATCCGTAAAATTGTTAACGACAATTTTAAAGTAGAAGGTGGACTTCGTTCAGAAGTAGCTCTTCACATCAAACGTTTAACTGATATTGGTTCTTACCGTGGTATCCGCCACCGTAACGGATTACCAGTTCGTGGACAACGTACTAAAACCAACGCACGTATCCGTAAAGGAAAACGTAAAACCGTTGCAAACAAGAAAAAAGTTACTAAGTAATAAATAAGCATTTAATAAAATGGCAAAACAACAATCATCAGTAGCGGCTGCAAAAGCTAACGCTAAGAAAAGAGTAGTAAAGGTAGAGGCAGTTGGAGAAGCTCACTTAAACGCTACGTTTAACAACATCATTATCTCTTTAACTAACACTGCAGGACAAGTTATTTCTTGGTCTAGTGCTGGTAAAATGGGATTCCGTGGTTCTAAGAAAAATACACCTTACGCTGCGCAACTAGCAGCAGCTGATTGCTCTAAAGTAGCAGCTGACTTAGGTTTACGTAAAGTAAAAGTATATGTAAAAGGTCCAGGTGCAGGAAGAGAGTCTGCTATCAGAACAATTTCAACTTCAGGAATTGAAGTAACTGAGATTATTGATATCACTCCAATGCCACACAATGGTTGTCGTCCTCCTAAAAAACGTCGTTGCTAGTCAATTACGCTTAGGCTGATACACAAAAATATAATTAATAATAGTAGAAATAAAACAGAGAAATGGCAAGATATACAGGTCCTAAATCTAAGATTGCAAGAAAATTCAGAGAGCCAATTTTTGGCCCAGATAAAGCTTTAGAGAAAAAAAATTACCCTCCTGGGCAACACGGAAATACTAAGAAAAAAGGTAAAAAATCGGAATATGCTATCCAGTTAATGGAAAAGCAAAAAGCGAAGTATACTTACGGTATCTTAGAAAAACAATTTGCTAGAACGTTTGATAGAGCGGCTCGTGCACATGGTATTACTGGTGAAGTATTATTACAATTAATCGAGTCTCGTTTAGATAATGTAGTTTACCGCTTAGGTATTGCACCATCTCGTCGTGCAGCTCGTCAATTAGTATCTCATGCTCATATCACTGTAAATGGTAATGTTGTAAACATTGCTTCTTACACTTTAAAAGCTGGTGATGTAGTTGGTGTTCGTGAAAAATCTCAATCTTTAGAGGCTATCAACCACTCTTTATCAGGTTCAGTAAACAAATATTCTTGGTTAGATTTTGACAAAGCTTCTTTTACAGGTAAATTTATTTCTGTACCAGAGCGTTCTCAAATACCAGAAAACATTAAAGAACAACTAATCGTCGAGTTGTACTCTAAATAATAGTAATTAGCATTTTTTTTTAACCTATATAAATTAATAAAATGGCAATATTAAATTTCGTAAAACCAGATAAGGTTGTTATGATTAACTCTACCGAAACTGAAGGACAATTTGAATTCCGTCCGTTAGAACCAGGTTTCGGTATCACTATAGGTAACTCTTTACGTCGTATTTTATTATCTTCTTTAGAAGGTCACGCTATTACTAGCGTAAGAATCGAAGGAGTAGATCACGAATTTTCAACTATCAAAGGTGTTGTTGAAGATGTTACTGAGATTATCTTAAACTTAAAACAAGTTCGTTTTAAAAAGCAATTAGATAATCATGATGTAGAAAAAATCGTTATTCACTTTGCTGGTAACGAAAAATTTACTGCTGGTGAGATTGGTAAATTTGCTAATGGTTTTCAAATATTAAACCCAGATTTAGTAATTTTTAATTGCGAAAGTAATGTGAAATTAAAAATCGAATTAACTATTGATAAAGGTCGTGGATATGTGCCTGCAGAAGAAAACAAAACTAACTCTGCACCTCAAGGAACTATCTTCATCGATTCTATTTATACTCCGATTAAAAATGTAAAATACACGATTGAAAACTACCGTGTTGAACAAAAAACGGATTATGAAAAATTAATTTTAGATATCGTTTCTGATGGATCTATTCACCCGAAAGAAGCTTTGAAAGAAGCAGCTAAAATTTTAATTCACCATTTCATGTTGTTTTCTGATGAGAAAATCACTTTGGATTCTGAAGAGAAAAAATCTGAAGAAGAATTTGATGAAACATCATTACACATGCGTCAATTATTAAAAACTAAATTAGTTGACATGGATTTATCTGTACGTGCTTTAAACTGTTTAAAAGCCGCAGATGTAGAAACATTAGGAGAACTTGTATCATTCAATAAAAATGACCTTTTAAAATTCCGTAATTTTGGTAAAAAATCTTTAACTGAGCTTGAAGATCTTGTATCAACAAAAGGGTTGCAATTTGGAATGAACGTAGTGAAATATAAATTAGATAAAGATTAAATTTAGTTTAGAATGTTAAGAAGGTTTAGAAAGTTAGAAAGTTAGTAAACTTGAAACTTTAAAACCTTTGAACTTTCAAAACTTTCAAAACAAAAAAGACAATGAGACACGGAGATAAAATAAATAACTTAGGAAGAACAGCTTCACACCGTAAGGCGTTAATGAGTAATATGGCTTGTTCTTTAATTGAACACAAACGTATTTTCACAACTTTAGCTAAGGCTAAAGCGTTAAGAACTTATGTTGAGCCAATCATTAACAGAAGTAAAGATGATTCTACTCACAGCCGTAGAACAGTTTTTTCTTATTTAAAAAGCAAAGAAATAGTTGCTATGTTATACAAGGACATATCAGTTAAAGTTGCTGAAAGAAACGGTGGTTACACTCGTATCATCAAAACTGGAAACAGACAAGGTGATGCAGCTGAAATGGCATTAATTGAATTAGTTGATTTCAACGATATTTACTCTAACGGTAAAGTTGCAACTGCTGATAAAGCTAAAACTACTCGTCGTAGCCGTGCTAAAAAAACTACTGATACTAAAGCTGAAGGAACTACTGAAGCTAAAGACGGAGAATAATAATTCCTTTTTAAAGTTTAATGAAAATCCTCATAACGTAAGTTGTGGGGATTTTTTTTAATACCACTATCCAAGAGGGCTTAGAAAAGAGGACACGGATTAAATAGATTTACATGGGGTTTTTAATCAACTATATGTTATCAGTCTAATCCGTGTTCCAATTATCCTTACTAACAACCTATTGTTATAAATAAAGCCATACTTTACTAAACAATCCCCTATCCTACTATAAATTTGATTAAATCAATAAAAACAATTTAAAATGGATATGAATTTTTTAGCAATTTTAGT
>JBKJPW010000180.1:0-21466 GCA_046594225.1 Bacteroidia bacterium | reverse complement strand
TGTTTCAGCTAAAATGAGTAAAAAAGACGCTAAAACTTGGTGTCAGACTGGTAACTCTTCTTACTACGCTTGCGAAATTAAATAATTTATAAATTGTTTAAAGGGCCGTTACTTTTGATAACGGCCCTTTTTTTTTAGTTAAATATCTAATATTAAATAATAAAAAAATCATTTTATTTCAGCTGTTATTATATCTGCGCCTTTTGTTTCTTGTAAAAAAACTGGAATTGCGAGTGTACTGATAGTGTAGGCACTGATACTTTTAAAGTTCGTTCCACCAAAATGAAAAAAGCAGATGCAAAAACTTGGTGCGAAAGTGGTAATAAGTGAGTCTGATTATACTTGTAAACTTAAATAAATTATAAACCAACAAAAAACAAAAAAAATGAAAAAAATCGTTTTATTAGCAGTAGTTATTATTGCTTCATCTTTTGCTTCTTGCAAAAAAGACAGAACTTGCGAGTGTACTTATACTTCAAGTGGGACTACAAATGTAACTTCTCATACAAGTTCAACTGTTATCAAAAAAGTAAAGAAATCTGATGCTAAATACTTATGTACTAAAGATGTATATACTTACACAAGTACAAGCGGAAATACTTCTAATACATCTACATCAACTTCTGACTGTAAATTAAAATAATTAATTAACCAAATTATAAAAAACGAAAATGAAAAAAGTAATTATATTATCTGCAGTAGTGAGCTTTAGCTTATTTGCAGCATCTTGTCGTAAATCAAGAACTTGTACTTGTACAAGTACAACATCAACTACTACATTTACAGATTTTTCTGATAACTCATTTTTTGATGATGATACAGAAACCTCTTCTTCTTCTTCAAGCTCTACTCTTACCACTGATAAAATGAAAAAGAAAGATGCTAAAAGAAAAAATGTTTGTTATGGATATACTGATACTGATACAGAAGTATCTACTGGTGGTTCAGGAATGGGTGCATATACTCAAACTGAAACTAAAGTAACAACTTCTGATTGTACTCTTAAATAATCAAGGAACTTAATTCAACATAAAAAGCTACCAAATTGGTAGCTTTTTTTTTACCAAAATTTTAACATTACTTTAGTAATGATTTAAAAGGCAATAAGCGTTAATTATAAATAAATGGTAAATTTGACACTCTACAACATGAAACCACTCCTTATAAAAATTGTATTTTTCATTATTAGTTCATTATTAGGCTTAACCTTTATATATAGTGGCTATGTGAAATTAGTACCTGCCATTGAACCTTTTGAACTTACTTTTGTAGACTTAGGTATTGGAGGATGGAGAATGGCTCCATTTATTGCCCGTTTTATGATTGGACTAGAGTTTTTAATTGGTTTTTTACTAATTACTGGACTATATATTAAAAAATTTACAATTAAACTCACTGTCGCTTCTTTAATTGTATTTTGCATATACTTGGTATTTATCATATTAAAAACAGGTAATAATGGTAACTGTGGCTGTTTTGGAAATGCGATTACCATGACTCCCTTAGAAGCATTAATTAAAAATGCTGTGATGCTTGTTATTTGTTTTGTATTATATAAATATTATGAAGGTTTTGATTTTGGTAAAATAAGTAAATGGTTGTTTTGGGGCTTGTTGATTATCGCTTTTGTAATGCCGCATATTTTAAATTATGTAGATTTTAGCTATAGCGAAGCTTATTTGTCAAAAAAAGAAGATCAATTCCCTTTAGAATTGGATAGCCTTTATAAAAATGCAAAAATACATGTGCCACCTAGAGCATTAAGTAAAGGTAAACACATTATTGCTTTTATGAGTATGTCTTGCCCTCATTGCAGAGTAGCTGCAAAAAAATTACGCATTATTAAAGAAAAAAATCCATCAATCCCTATCTATATTGTCTTAAACGGAGAATATTCAAAAATAAAACCATTTTTTGAGGATACAAAAGCTACTAATATTGATTATTGTGTTTTAAATGGTCGCAATTTTATATACTTGGCTGGCCTAGATATGCCAACTTTATATATGGTAAACAATTCTGTTGTAGAGCATTGGGTTGACTACCTTATTTTAGATCAAGGCGAAATTGAAAAATGGCTAAAAAAGCCTTAGAGTTTGTTTAAAATTTCTTTTAATTCAATTAATCTTTCTATTTGTCGAAAGTTTTGATGGGTATTTTCAACTTTACTATTAGATAAATAAATAGCTTTCCACTCTGCATTTAGAGCCCCTAAAATGTCAGCATCATAATTATCACCAATCATTACACATTCGTGCTTGTGAGCTTGAGTTAATTGTTGGGCCAAATCAAAAATCTGGATATCAGGTTTATTAAATCCATGTTCTTCTGAAATAATAACATGCTCAAAGAAATGTTTAAGATTGGTACAATCTAATTTAATGTGCTGTATTTCTTTAAACCCATTAGTAATAATATGTAATTGGTATTTATCTTTTAAATGCAATAATATCTCCATCGTGCCTTCAATTAAATGCGTTTTATAGGGAGATATCTTTAAATAATCATCTGCCCAAACATGTGACAATGACAAATTATCGTAATTAAAATGTAAAAAAGTTTTATAAAAACGTTGGTATCGCAACTCCTCTTTTGTAGTTTGCTTTAAACCATATAAATGCCACAATTCATGATTAATAGCCTCATACACTTCAATAAAATTATTAAAATTTGTATTGCAGTATTCTTCTATGCGATGCTCTGCAAATAGATGTAATAACGCTTCTCTAGAATTTTTTTCAAAATCCCACAACGTATTATCAAAATCAAAAAATATGTGTTTAATCTGTTTAATCTTGATAGGTATTAAAATAATGTAATTCTTTTACTAAATCCAGATAAGGATATTCTGCTTGCAGATTAACGCATAACTGATAAAATTTATGTTTAAACTTTACTGAAGAACTCGTTGTTTGGTTAAATAAACGATGATGATACGCTTGGTGAATTTGATTTACTTTATCATTAATAGAATTTGTTTTATCATTAAAATACACTTCACTAAATCTCTTCCACACATAATCAATGGCTTGTTTATTAGGATGCGCCATATCAGATTCATAAAAGCGATAATCACGTAAATCATCATTCACTAATTCGTAAGCAGGAAAATAAAAGCAGTTTTTATTTTCGTTAATTAACTGATGAGTAGTTTGTATTAAAATGGCTTTACTAACACTATTCTCCACTACTCCATCTCTTAAATGTTTAACTGGCGAAACAGTAACTATCGTTTTAAGAGTAGGATTAAATTGTTGAAGGTTATTGATTAAATCATTAAAATCAGCAATAATATCATTTGTTTTTAGTAATACCTTTTCAAATAACGCTTGAGGTAATTTATGACAGTTAGCAACAATCTTAGCCTGTTCAATAAGCTTATAGGCAAATGCAGAACCAAAAGTTATTGTTAACCAATGTGCCGTTTTTAATTTTTCATACCATAAATCAATGTTCTGATTTAATGCATCTAATAACTCTTGCTGAGTTTCTCCATTTACAGAACTGTGTGCTTCAAACGAATACCAAAGACCATCTTTTTCAAATACATCATTGGCAACAAAATAATTTTTATTGATGATTCGAAGTATCGTAGCAGCAATACTTTTCGGATTAAATACAATACCAAATGGGTTGGAGTTTACATTAAATTTTAAATCGGTTAACCGATTACCTATATGCTCACTAAAGCACGAACCAATTAGCATCAATCCATCTTGATGAGTTATTTTATTGGAACTTATTGCTGGCTGAAAGCCTAAGTGAAATTGCATGTAAGAGCCTGTTTAAAATTTATCTAATTATTTTGTTATATGTCTTTTTGGCTACAAATTCGTTAAATTTTTCAATATAGTATCTCAACTATCTCTGCAAAATTTGCCTCTTTTCGCTCAAAAATACACTATAACAATTATTATAACATAAATTTAAACTGGCTCTAAATTTAAAATAAAAAAAGGATTTCTATACAGAAATCCTTTTTAAAAATATTATTCTTATTAATTAGAAACGCTCAATTTGAGAGAAAAAGAAATTTGCTTCAATGTTAGCATTTTCATCGCTATCAGAACCGTGAACAGCGTTAGCTGCAATTGACTTAGCAAATAATTTACGAATTGTTCCTTCGTCAGCTTTAGTTGGATCAGTTGCACCAATTAAAGTTCTGTATTCTGCTACTGCATTTGTTTTTTCTAAAATAGCTGCAACAATTGGTCCGCCACTCATATAGCTTACTAATTCGCCATAAAAAGGGCGCTCTTTGTGAACTTCATAAAATTTACCTGCTGTTTCAGCGCTTAATTTCATGTATTTCATAGCTACAATTCTAAAACCTGATTGGTTTATTTTCGCTAAAATTGGTCCGATATTGTTTGCTTCAACTCCATCGGGCTTAATCATTGTAAATGTGATATTTCCTGCCATTATATTTTTTTTAGGCTGCAAAGATACAAATATTGTGTTTATATCAAATACCAAGGTAAATAATAAGTTTTTAAACCATACAGACACATAGTGTTATTACCAATTTAGATGATATATTCTTAGTTCAAAATAGAAAGCTTCGCTTTTAGATAGTATAGCTATGTGTAAAAACTAGTTTTTCTAAACACTACTCATATTAATATTATTTTCTATGTGCCTCCTATGTGGTTTAAAACTATAAAATCTATATAAGTAATTCAATATAAAATACATTAAATTTGCTTCTTCAAATAACAGCCATGCAAAAAGACTCCTTCCCAAAATTCAAAGCACTCCTAAAAAAATCAAATAATATTGTAATTGTAACGCATTATAATCCCGATGGCGATGCCATGGGCTCATCATTAGCACTTTATAATTATTTAGTAAAGACTGAGAAAAATGTAACTGTTATTACCCCTAACGATTATCCTGAATTTTTGCGTTGGTTACCAGGAAATAAAAAAGTGGTTGAATTTAATACCAATCAAAAGAAAGCAGCTAGTATTATTGCTAAAAGCGACTTAATATTTACGCTTGACTTTAATAATTACTCCAGACTAGAAGGATTAGGAGAATTGCTTAAAAACTCTACGGCAAAAAAAATATTAATTGATCATCACCAACAACCAGATAACTATGCAACCTTGATGTTTCATGATGTAAAAGCTTGTTCTACTTGCGAGCTAGTTCATGAATTTATTGTAGGATTAGGTGGCAAAAAACTAATTGATAAAAACATAGCCGCTTGTTTGTATACTGGTATTATGACAGATACTGGCTCTTTCCGTTTTGATAGCGTAACTCCAAAAACACACTTGATATTATCGGACTTATTAGCAACAGGTTTAAAACCAAGCGATATTCATAGCGCTATTTACGATACTTACAGTGAGAACCGTGTAAAATTATTAGGCTATTGCTTAACCGAAAAAATGGTAGTGATTCCTGAATTACAAACAGCATACATGGCTTTATCTGAATCTGAATTAAAGAGATTTAATAATCAAAAAGGCGATACAGAAGGCATCGTCAATTATCCTTTCTCCATTAAAGGAATTACGTTTTGTGCATTCTTTAGTGAAGGTGAAGGCAAAGTAAAAATATCTTTCCGAAGCAAAGGTAAGTTTGACGTGAACCAATTTGCGCGCAAACACTTTAATGGTGGCGGACACATCAACGCCGCTGGTGGTAGAGGAACCATTTCAAATTTAGAAACTACTGTAAAAGAGTTTTTGAGTTTATTACCTGATTATAAGAAAGAAATTTTAAAGAAATAATTGTAAAACAAAACCCTGACAGAGTTTTGAACTCTAGCAGGGTTAAATAGAAAAAATAATTTTATTCCTTAATAAACTTAGCCTTAGCAACTGCCCCACTCTCTGTTTTTAGTGATAAAAAGTAAAGCCCTTGTTTTAAACTTTCAATTGAAATTGAATTAGCATTAGTCATTTCTGTTAACACTATTTTTCCTAAAACATCAGTAACTGTAATATTAACTGAAGATGTGTTTTCTAACTTAAAGTTTAAAATAGAATTTGCAGGATTTGGATACAGTGATAATGATTTAGTTAATGACTCATTTTCATTTACAGAAGTTAAAACAGACATTGAGTATTTATTAAAAAATCTCCAAATTTCTTTAGATGCATTGATATCCATGTTGGTTCCACTTCCCCCAAAAGGAAAGCCAGGCCAAGTATGACCGCCATTGATTATTTTATAAAGTTCAACAGAGCTTCCTCCAGTTCCACCACTATATTTATAATGTTCTGCCGTGCAACCATCTGTTGTGCTTGTATTAGGTACATTGCTAAACGTTGCCGTAGGATTACAATTGTTTTTTGTTACCCAATATTTTACTACTGAATCAATTGGCATCATTCCTTGCGACATATTTCCAGCATAAGGTACTGTAGCATCTGCAGTTCCATGAATTTGCATTACTGGTACCGGACGGGTTGGATGACAATTAGTGCCATATTGAGTTGTAAAAATACCACCAGTTACTGAGGCTATGGCAGTGATTCTGTTACTCAATTCACAAGCTAAGGTATGACTCATAAAACCACCATTACTCATTCCGGTAGAATAAACACGATTCAAATTAATATTATAAGTTAAATCCAATGAATCAATTAAGGCACTTAAAAAAGCTATATCATTTACTTGTGTAGTAGAAAAACCAGCATTCCAATATGGTTGATTGGACCCGTCTTTTGTACCTTGTGGATATACCATTAAAAAATTAGCCGTATCGGCAATGGGCTTAAAATTACTGTATTGCTGTTGCTGCAATGCATTACTTGTATAACCATGTAAATTAAAAATTAAAGGGCGTGCTGTTGCTCCTGTATAAATTGTGGGAACGTATAACCTATATGTCCTGTAGATTCCACCAACATAAATACTATCCACAATAGTAACTTGGGCTTGCGAGCTTAATAAAGCTGATACAAATAAGAAAGAAAGTAAAGTTTTTTTCATTGAATTTAATTAAGATTTACAAATTCTAAATTAGCAAAAAATAAGCAATTTACAAGTCAAATAACTATTTATTTTCCATTAAAATCAGTACTTTCGTTCTCTTAAAATTTAACATTTATGGCTAAATTCAAAAAACAAGACGCTCTTGATTATCACTCTCAAGGCAGACCAGGAAAAATTGAAGTAATTCCCACTAAACCATATAGCACGCAAAGAGATTTAACACTAGCTTACTCGCCAGGCGTTGCAGAACCTTGTTTAGAAATAGAAAAAAATGCAGAAGACGCCTACAAATATACTGCCAAAGGAAATTTAGTAGCTGTTATTTCAAATGGAACTGCAGTTTTAGGCTTGGGTGATATTGGTGCATTAGCATCAAAACCAGTGATGGAAGGTAAAGGATTACTCTTTAAAATATTTGCTGATATTGATGTGTTTGATATTGAAGTTGACACAAAAAATATTGATGAATTTGTAAATACGGTAAAAAACATTGCTTGTACTTTTGGTGGTATTAACTTGGAAGATATTAAAGCGCCTGAATGTTTTGAAATTGAACGTCGTTTAAAAGAAGAATTAAACATTCCTTTAATGCACGATGATCAGCATGGTACTGCCATTATTTCATCTGCTGGTTTATTAAATGCGGTAGAGATTTCTGGAAAAAAAATGAGTGAAGTAAAGTTAGTGATTAACGGTGCTGGTGCTTCGGCTAACTCATGTGCAAAAATGTACATTGCTGTTGGCGTTAAAAAAGAAAACATTTTAATGTTAGATAGTAAAGGTGTTATTAATAAAAACCGTACTGACCTAGACCAATACAAAACATTTTTTGCCTCAGATAACATTAAAGTAAATACATTAGAAGAAGCCATTAAAGGCGCCGATGTATTTGTTGGTTTATCGAAAGGAAATATCTTAACACAAGATATGGTTCGCTCTATGGCTAAAAACTGTATTGTGTTTGCGTTGGCTAACCCTACTCCCGAAATTAGTTATGATGAAGCCATTGCTGCCCGCCCTGATATTATTATTGCTACAGGCCGTAGCGATCATCCTAACCAAGTAAACAACGTACTAGGTTTCCCTTTTATTTTTAGAGGAGCTTTAGATGTTCGTGCTACTTGTATTAATGAAGAAATGAAATTAGCGGCTGCTTTAGCTATTGCATCATTAGCAAAAGAAAGCGTTCCTGATTATGTAAATCTTGCTTATGGATCTAAGAACTTAACTTTTGGTACAGAATATATTATTCCAAAACCAATTGATAACCGTTTAATTTCTATTGTGAGTTCAGCTGTTGCAAAAGCTGCTATTGATAGTGGAGTTGCCAAACGCGTCATTACTGATTGGGATGGCTATCGTACTGAACTCGATAACCGTTTAGGAAAAGACAATAGATTAATACGAAGCCTTGCTAATAAAGCAAAATCTAATCCTAAGCGTGTTGTATTTACCGAGGCAGATACTTATAAAATTTTAAAAGCAGCTCAATTAGCCAAAGATGAAGGTATTGCTAGACCAATTTTATTAGGTAACAAAGAGCGTATTTTAGCTTTAATGGAAGAACATCAAATTGATATGGGCGATACACCTATTATTGATGCTTGGTTACCAGAAGAGGAAGCGAGACGAATAGAGTTTGGCGATATGCTTTGGAAAAAAAGACAACGTCGTGGTTTAACACAATACGATGCGCGTAAATTAATGCGCGACCGAAATTATTTTGGAGCCATGATGGTTGAAACAGGCTTGGCAGATGCCATGATTTCTGGATTAACTCGTAAGTATGGCGCGCCTATTAAACCAGCATTAGATGTGATTGGAGTGCAAGATGGTGTTGGCCGTGTAGCTGGTTTGTACATGATGATTACCAAAAAAGGTCCTTACTTTTTTGCGGATACAACCATGACTGAAAATCCAACAGCTCAACAATTAGCAGATATTGCAGTATTAACAGCAAACACTATTAAGCAGTTTAATATTACGCCTCGAATGGCGATGTTATCCTTTACCAACTTTGGTTCTGCCGAAGGTGAAGTGCCAAGAAAAATGCAAGAAGCCACAAAAATTTTACATAAAAATTACCCAGGTTTAGTTGTTGATGGCGATATACAAGCCAATTTTGCAGTGAACAATGATTTATTAAAAGAACAATTTCCGTTTAGTACTTTAATTGATAAAAATGTGAATACCTTTATCTTCCCTAATTTAGCAGCAGGTAATATTGCTTATAAATTATTGCAAGAATTGGGTGGTGCCGAAGCAATTGGCCCTGTATTAATGGGATTAAAAAAACCAGTACACATTTTACAATTAGGAAGTTCTGTTCGTGAAATTGTAAATATGATTACCATTGCAGTGGTAGATGCTCAGAATAAGAAATAAAATCATTTATATAAATTTAAAGCCTCATCTTTAATAGGATGAGGCTTTTTTATGGCGTGTCCCGCCAGCTGGCGAACGAGGATGTTTTACTGATTTTCTATTTCCTTCTTTACTTTCCAGCGGCGCTGCGTTTGCAATGCTGCACCTTTTCACTTTTCTTTTCTTTCTTGATAAAGAAAAGAAACAAAAGAAATCAAATCAAAACGATTCCCTGCTCTCTTTTAATTTTTAAGATACGTTACCGAAAAACACTAAAGGTTTTTCGGACTCATCTAAAAAAATAAAAAATCACAGCGCATCGCCATCGCGTTTTGACATGCCCACCCGCTTTTCAAACAGCTTTTACTTTAAATACAAAGATTATTAACGGCCAACCACTATCTTCTTAGTAGCATTTAAGCCATCAGCATAAATAGCCCCCCGCTCCGCTGCATTTGTAATGCTGCGGCACTAAAATGAAAAGTATTATTGAAGTAATAAGGTTAAAACAAATATTACTTATTAATGACCTCGCAGCATTACAATTGCGGCGAAGTATAAACATTATTAATTAGCATAGTCATAATCTATGAAACAAAAAATCCCTCCCGAAATTATCGAGAGGGATTTTTACTATGGCTTCGGTACTTCGACAAGCTCAGTAACTAGCTCAGCCTACTGAAGTTATTTTTTAAACTCTACTTTCATTTCCACACGTCTGTTTTTCTGACGGCCTTCTGGTGTAGTGTTATCAGCAATTGGCACTGTTTGTCCAAACCACTCAGCAATTACTTTATCAGCTTTTACACCACCTTTAGTTACTAAGTATTTTTTAACAGCTAAAGCTCGTTTTTGAGATAACATCATATTCTTAGCAGCATCACCTTGGTTATCTGTATGACCAGATAATTTCAATGTCCAATCTGTTGGATGTTGTTTCATTAAGTTAGCTAAATCTTTTAATGATGGTAACGATACTGGTTTAATAATATCTTTACCTGTAGCAAACTCTAAACTAGCAAACGCCTTCTCTAAAATTTTCTGTTCTTCTACTTTTAATACAGGAGCTGGAGGACAACCTTTTAACTCTTTTAAACCTGGAGTTGTAGGACAATCATCTTCTCTATCCACTACTCCATCTTTATCCGTATCTGGCCAAGGACAACCTTTGTTTTCAACTGCACCTGCAATTTCAGGACAGTTATCATCTTTGTCTAACACGGTATCTCCATCTTTATCAGGGCAACCTTTAAATTCTTTTGGTCCAGCAACATCCGGACAAGCATCATACTTATCTGGCGTTTTATCTCCATCTCTATCAGGGCATCCTAAAAACTCAGCTAAACCAGCATCATCCGGACACTCATCTTCTTTATCCATAATTTTATCACCATCTTTATCTGGGCACCCTCTAAACTCAACTAAACCTTTATCATCCGGACAATTATCTTCTAAGTCTGTTATACCATCACCATCTCTATCTGGGCAACCTTGTAATTCTTTAATACCGGCAATATCAGGACATTTATCTTCACTATCCTGAATATGATCACCATCCTTATCAGGACATCCCATAAACTCCCAAGTTCCAGGTACGTCTTTACACTTATCTTTTTTGTTTGATACTTCGTCCTTATCTCTATCTTTTGGTCTACCATAAGGAATAGGCAACTTCAACATAGCATACACATCAGCTCCATAAATCGTTTTTTGTCCAACTAATGGCGCTAAGTTTGATGAACCAACAACTATTGGCCCTAATCTTACGGCAGCACCTGCTCTAAAGCCATCTAAAAAGTTATATTGAATAGGTATAAATACACCAAACCATTTATGGTCCCAACGTGGTGTTAAAGTAATGCTACTAAAATCATGCACTTTGGTGTCATTCTTTTTAAACTGAAATGCAATAAATGGCGTTAAATTCACATACACATCTTTCCAAATCTGGTAATCAATTTGTGCACTAATAGCAGTTGGCAAATTCATTTTATAATATGATTTTGAGCCTGTTGAAGTAAATCTTCCTTTTAAAGTATCATCAAACTCACCAACAGATTGTGGATCGATTGGTTTTAAATTCCAAAAGCCAACATCAGCCTTAAAATCGCCGCTGGTACTTCCTTTTTTAAATTTAATAGAACCTAAATCAGTTACTGATAAACCAACTTTTAATTTGTATTTATTTTTGTCTTTACGCCACAAATCTTTCTCACCATCCATATTATATTTATATTTTAAATATGAAGGGCGCCACTCGTAAACAACACCAAAATCAAATCCAATACCTGGATAAGATTGGCTATAATCAAACACTTTAGTACCTGTATTACTTTCTCCTACTTTTAAATCCTTAAATGTTAAGTTATCAGAGTGTCCGTAATTTACTTCTGATTGAAAAATAGATAAAGTAGTATCTGTTTTAAAATTATACTCTAAGTCTTTTATAAACATATAAGCCGATTGAATTCCTTGTAACAACTTTACTGTAACGCCTCCTTTAAAATAGTGTTCATTATCTTCTTTAAATACATGGGCGTATGTTAAGCCATATTCAGCCCAAGTCATTTCCTGAATACTTAAATTTTTGTTTTGAAGATTGGTTACCCAAAGCGTTGGGTATTTAAATTCGCTATAAGCCAATTTTGCTAAATCAGGAGAGATTCCATCAATGTTAATATAATTTCTAACGCAAGAAGAAAGTGCAATGGCATTTTTTCTATTTATTGGAATCATAAATGAAGGCCCTACAATACGATTTGTAAAATAAATACTTTTGTTTCTTCCGTTTATACGTTCTGTTAAATACTTATCGGCAAACAAGGTATCATCAAAGGCGGGCAGTGTTGTTTTGCCATTTATATCTTTTTCTCTTTTAAAAGCCTCACGATTTACACCGATATAATTGTTATAAAACCCAAGGTTTATACCAACCAAATTCATATCAAATTTCATACGTCCATCCACTATACTAGCAGGTTGCTGATAAATACCAGTTACTCCAGCATAATTACTTTGATTGAATCCCACAAAATCTTGAGCATGAATACAATAAGTAATAAATAAACTAATAAATAGTAATATTTTTTTCATAAAATTTTTATTTAGTCCGTAAAAGTAAGACATTCTATTTAATCTAACATAAAATTCAAAAATATTACGGTATAATAAACAAAAGTGATGGTAAAAGCCTCTCAATACATTACAATTTACTATCTTCGCGCTTTGTTACCGAGAAAAAATTATGTTAGATAAATTAGAAGAAATTAAAAGGAGATATAATGATGTAGAAGCAAAATTAGGTGATCCTAATATAATTGCGGATATGCGTTTATTTAAAAAATTGAATATTGAATACAAGGGCTTACAACCTGTGGTTGAAGCTTATTACAAATACAAGCAAATTACTGATAACATTAATGGCGCCAAAGAGGTATTAGCTACTGAAAAGGATAAAGACTTTTTAGATATGGCTAAAGCCGAATTGGAAGAAAACCGTGCCGCAGAAGAAAAATTGCAAGAGGAGGTTCGCGTTATGCTAATTCCTAAAGATCCAGAAGATGCAAAAAACTGTACGATGGAGATTAGAGGAGGAAGTGGTGGAGATGAAGCCGCTATTTTTGCTGGAGATTTATTTGACATGTACCGCAGATATTGTGAAATTAAAGGTTACCAACTAGAAGTAATTGATGAAAGCCCTGGTTCGATGGGTGGTTACAAAGAAGTTGTATTTAATGTAAAAGGCGATAATGCTTTTGGAACCATGAAATTTGAAAGTGGTGTACATCGTGTACAACGTGTGCCTGCAACCGAAGCAGCTGGGCGTGTGCATACTTCCGCAGCAACTGTGGCAGTTTTACCAGAAGCCGAAGAATGGGATATTGAAATTAAACCAGCAGATATTGAGATGGCTACAGCCCGAAGTGGTGGAGCTGGAGGACAAAATGTAAATAAAGTGGAATCGAAAGTAATTTTAACGCACAAGCCATCAGGTATTGTAGTTACTTGCCAAACACAACGTAATCAATTAGGTAACCGTGAGAAAGCGATGGAGATGTTACGTTCTAAATTATATGATTTAGAATACCAAAAGCGATTAGCGGATACAACTAGTCGTAGAAAAAGTATGGTAAGTACTGGCGACCGTTCCGAAAAAATTAGAACTTATAATTATCCTCAAAACCGTATAACCGATCACCGTATTGGTTTAACACTTTACAATTTAACTGACTTTACAAACGGTTATATACAACAAATGATTGATGCCTTGCAGTTTGCAGAAAACGCAGAGCGATTGAAAGAAGGAGGACTATAAAAAGATTAAAAAAGATATAAGTATCAAGATTAAAGATTTGTGTAAATTATAAATGAACTTTAATCTTGATACTTATATCTAAAAATAACGATTATGACAAGAGCAGAATTAATAAATGAAATTAAAACTAAAAAAACATTTTTATGTGTTGGCTTAGATCCAGATATTGATAAAATCCCTCAATTTTTATTGGAAGAAGATGATACGATTTTTGAGTTTAACCGTCAAATTATTGATGCAACTGCCGATTATTGTGTTTCCTTTAAGCCAAACACAGCTTTTTACGAAGCTTATGGCATTAATGGATTAACCAGCTTGGAGAAAACTATTAAATATATTAAACAATATTATCCACATCATTTTTTAATAGCGGATGCTAAGCGCGGAGACATTGGTAACACATCAAGCATGTACGCTAAAGCATTTTTTAAACGCTTAAAGGCAGATGCTATTACCGTTGCACCTTATATGGGCAGCGACTCTGTAAAACCTTTTTTAGAATTTGATGGCAAATGGGCCATTGTATTAGCATTAACATCTAATGAAGGCGCAAAAGATTTTCAGTTAGATGAAGGGAAAACTGAACCTTTGTATCAGCATGTTTTAAGAACATCGAGCCAATGGGGAACTACTGAGAACATGATGTATGTTATTGGTGCAACTAAAGCGCAAATGTTTGATGATGTAAGGCGCATTGTGCCAAATCATTTTTTATTAGTGCCAGGAGTTGGCGCTCAAGGTGGCAGTTTAGCTGAGGTTTGCAAGCATGGTTTAATTAAAAACGATATTGGTTTATTAATTAATTCTTCTCGTGCTATTATTTACGCATCAAATGGCGAAGATTTTGCTGCTGCTGCTGCTAAAGAAGCTAAGAAAATAGCTGATGAGATGAAAGTGTATTTTTAATAACTACATTTCACTTATCGGCAAAAAGCCACCACTTATTAGTTTATTCCTTCCGATTACTAAGTGAGGTATTTTAAGTACTTTTTAATAGATAGTTTTGTCATAATATATTTAAACCCACTATTATGAAAAATCAACTACTTACTTTCTGTTTATTTTCAATATTATTTTCAATCAAGTTTCAAGCCCAAACTTGTTCAAGTTTTATAATAAGACAGTACACTAATATTATAAATCATGTGAATTTTACTGATAATTCTGTTCCACCTGCAAATTGGCAAAGAGAATATACTCATTGGAATTTTAATGATGGTAGTAGTAACGATACTGGATTAACTGTTGGTCATACTTTTCCCTTGGCGCAAAGTTATAATGTTTATAAGGAAACTAAATTTTCTGAAATTGGGAATCCTACAAATTTTTGTTTAGCAACAAATTCATTAGTTATTGATGCTTCAATTTCAAACCCAACAAGTGTATACTGCGCTTCTTCAAAATTTAAAGTAAAATGGCTAACGGGTTTAACCTTTGGTGTTTCAAGTTACTATTCAGGTTGTCCTTATTTGTTTAAAGAAATTGTAGTTGATACAGGATACTATTCTTCAATATCGTCAACCGGTGATTCTATTCCTGGTATTTTTGCAACTAATCAAGATTTTTTTACCTACACATTACCTGCTCCGCCCTATGTATATGCTTTTATTTATCATGTAAATTCTCCTGACCCAAATAATTCGAATGGATTTACTCCTGGTGCTATATTTTTCACAGTTGATAGTATTCCTCCTACACCATTAGATTGTCACGCCTCTTTTTTTATGTTACCTACAGATTCTACACTTCATAATTGGACTATTCAAGATTTTTCATCGAGCTCTGATAGTTTATCTTATTTCTGGGATTTTGGTGATGGCACAACATCAACCGTTAGTAGCCCAACGCATAGCTATGTAACAACTGGCATGTATACTGTTTGTCTTACTGTTTCAAATAGTACATGTTCTAATACTTACTGTAGCTCGCCTTTAATCGATACAACTTTATCTGGTCATGGAGTTACAACTTTAAACGTTCAAAAAATGCTATTTACAAGCCTTGCAGAAAAAACAATCACTAAATCTTTGATTTCAGTTTTCCCTAATCCAGCCAAAGATGAACTAACAATTTCGTATCCATTTAAAAATGAAAACTATATTATTCAAATTACAAATACTTTAGGCCAAACAACTTTAAATAAAACGATGGAAGGTATATCTAATAGTAATTTAAACTTAAACATCAACGAATTAAACAGTGGAGTCTACTTTGTACAAATAAAAAACTCGGCAGGAGAACCTTTATCCAAAACAAAATTTATAAAACAATAGTAAAATAAAAAAGTAGCGAATGGCTACTTTTTTTTGTTTCCTTTAGCAGGCTCATCATCGTCTTTATACTTATCGTAATCCAACTCATTGCCCCAAAAATTCATTTGTTGTTTTATCCAAGCTTTTCTTTGCGATATATAACTATTAGCTGGGCTTGCCTTAAGTCGTATCGGACTTGGTAATATCGCAGCAATAGCGGCAGCTTCATCTTTCGTTAATTTTTTAGCCGATTTATGAAACCAATGTTGAGCCGCTGCTTCGGCTCCATAAATACCATTGCCCATTTCAATACTATTCAAATACACTTCCATAATACGTTCCTTACTCCAAAACACTTCAATTAATAAGGTAAACCAAAGTTCCAGGCCTTTTCTAAGATAACTCCTACCCTGCCATAAAAACACATTCTTTGCTGTTTGTTGAGTAATTGTACTACCTCCTCTTATCCGTTTTCCTTTTTCATTTTCTTTCATGGCTTTTTGTATAGCGCCCCAATCAACCCCAAAATGTTTTAAATAATTTTGATCTTCACTACAAACTACTGCCAGTTGTAACTTAGGAGAAATATCTTCCAAAGGAACCCAATCATGCTCCATCACCATTCCTCTACCATTGCTTATTTGTTCCACATCTCTAATTACCATTAATGGCGTAATAGGAACAGGAACCCATTTATATATAATAACAGACACGATGGATAAAACAACAAATGCAATGCATGTTTTCCAAAATATAGTCCATATCCTTACTAGTAATTTTCTCATAAAAGCGTAAAACTATTGTATTATTTAACTTAAGTTTGCAGCCTACATTTTTTTTAACAACATCTAATTTTTAATAACATGAGCAAAAAAACAATATACATTATTTTAGTTATAGCAATACTAGCCATAATAGGGATGTACTTTTACAATAAATATAATGTAGCTCCGGCTATTGATATATCTAAGTTAACAGTGGTTGACCAAAACGATACTAAATTTGATATAGCATCACTAAAGGGTAAAAAAGTTATTCTAAGTTTTTATGCTTCGTGGTGCCCTCCTTGCCGGGAAGAGTTAAAGACATTAGCAAAAATAAAAGATCAAAAACTAGCCGATTACGAAATATTGGCCGTTACAGACGAAAACTTAGAAAAACTAATTGAATTCAAAAACAAAACACAATATCCTTTTACATTTTTAGCCTTAACAAAAGTGTTTTCTGATATCGGTATTAATTCAATTCCAACCACTTATTTATTAAATGCCGAAGGAAAAATAGTTTATAATAATGTAGGTTATATCGATTGGGAAGACGAATCTACCTTTCAGCATTTAACAAGCTTAATGCAATAAGTTAAAACTTTGTTCATTCACTAATATTTCAATATATTTAAAGTCTATTTTTATAACGATTATGACAAAAATTAAATTTGGAACCGACGGCTGGAGAGCCATTATAGCAAAAGATTTTACAGTTGAAAATGTAGCGCGCGTTACAGAAGCAACAGCAGTTTGGTTAAAAAAAAACTTTGAAAATCCAAGTGTAGTGCTTGGTCATGATTGCCGTTTTGCTGGCGAATTATTTGCGCATACTGCCGCAAAAGTATTAGTATCGCACAATATTAAAGTGTTTTTAGCTAAAGACTTCGTAAGTACGCCAATGATTTCGTTAGGAACTGTAAGACATAAAGCAAGTGTTGGTATTATTATTACAGCATCTCATAATCCACCATCTTATAATGGATTTAAATTAAAAGGTTATTATGGCGGCCCATTAGGTCCTGAAAAAGTACAAGAAATTGAAGATATTATTCCCGAAATAGCTAACCAAAATTATAATGCTATTGATATAAAAGAGTCTGAGGCAAAAGGTTTAGTTGAAATTACAGCATTAGAAGACATGTATGTAAAACATGTAGAGGCAAATTTTGATTTAGCGGCCATTAAAAACTCAGGGATTAAATTTGCTTATGATAGTATGTATGGCGCAGGGCAACGTGTTATGTTTCGTTTGTTTCCTGAAATTGTGCATTTACATAACGAATATAATCCAAGTTTTTACGGACAAGCACCTGAACCAATTCATAAAAACTTAACAGAGTTTTCTAACTTAATTAAAAACGCAGGTAATATTGATTGCGGTTTAGTAACGGATGGAGATGCTGATAGAATTGGTTTATATGACGCTAAAGGAAATTTTGTGGATTCACACCACATCATTTTATTATTGATTCATTACCTAAAAAAATACAAAGGTATGGATGGTAAAGTAGCAACCGCTTTTAGCTCTACGGTTAAAATTAAAAACATGTGCGATCATTACAATTTGCCATTGGATGTGGTTAAAATTGGTTTCAAATACATTTGTAATATTATGATTACCGAAGATGTATTAGTTGGTGGCGAAGAAAGTGGTGGTATAGCCATTAAAGGTCATATCCCTGAGCGTGATGGTATTTGGATGGGATTGGTGTTATGGGAATTTATGGCAAAAACAGGTAAGAGCTTAAATGAATTGATTCAAGAAGTATATGCCATTACTGGAACTTTTTCTTTTGAAAGAAATGATTTAACAATTACCGAAGAGTTGAAAAACAAAATTGTTGCTAATTGTAAAAATGGCGTGTACAAAGGGTTTGGAAAATATAAAGTTCAACGCTTAGATGATTTAGACGGCTTCAAATTTTTCTTTGACGATAATACGTGGACAATGATTCGTGCCTCAGGTACTGAGCCAGTATTGCGTGTATACGCCGAAGCTGCAACTCAAGAAAAAGCATTTGACATTTTAACTGATGTTAAAAAAGTGCTATTAGGATAATCTAATTTTTATATTTTTTTAAAGCCCATCTTTCTATGGATTGATGGGCTTTTTTTGCTTTCATTTTCTTTTTGCTTGAACAAAAAGAAACAAAAATTCAATCCGCCAGCTGGCGGACAACCCCCATTTGCCCCGCAAAATCCTCCCTGAATGGCGGTTCGCTCTCTTTATTCATGTCTTATTTATCTTAAATTAAGGTATAAATGAGTGCTCCGCAATTCGCCAAAAGCAGCCGCACTTTTACCAACGTATGATAAGCGTAGAATTTTCGGAAAGTGCTGTGTCTAATACTATCCGCCTCTTAAATTTAACGAAGGAAATCGAACTTATTTTCAGAAAGGATTTGCGCGACGATTCTGGGCTGTTTGAGGCCTGTTTTTCACAGGCCGAGTTTCCAGAATCGGGCGGGAAAATAAGTTCAGATTTTCGAGGAAAATTTAAGAAGCGGTGATTTTTCTTTGTTACTTTCTTTGCACGGCAGGCAAAGAAAGTAAGTTCTAAAAAAATTAATACACTAAATATTTCCCTGAGCTTGAGGAACCGAGGAATGGAGTTTAGTCTCTTTTACAACTCTAAAAAAGCTAAAACAAGACTGTTAATTTAACTTAATTCGCTGCTTTTAAACAAAAATTCATTAAGTTTGTAATCCTACTAAAAATGTCACTAGAAACCAACATAAAAGCAGCCATCAGAGATGTTCCTGACTTTCCAAAACCAGGAATAATGTTCAAGGACATTACCCCTATTTTCGAAAATCAAACGCTTTGCAATGAAATTGTGAATGGTTTTATTGATAGCCTTTCCGTTAAACCAGATGCGATTGTTGGAATTGAAAGTCGAGGGTTTTTATTTGGTATTTTGTTAGCAAACAAATTGGATATTCCATTTGTTTTAATAAGGAAAGCAGGTAAATTACCCTACAAAACAATAAGCTACGAATACGAATTAGAATACGGAACGGCTAAAATTGAAATGCACACTGATAGCTTAAAAAAAGGTTGGAATGTATTGATACATGACGATTTATTAGCAACAGGAGGAACAGCAGAAGCAGCGGCGCACCTAGTAAAACAACAAGGTGCCAATGTAAGTGGCTTTAACTTTGTAGTTGGATTAGAATTTTTAAACGGAAAACAAAAACTAAATATACACTCAAATCATATCACATGTCTAGCGCAGTATTAGAAACAAATGTTGGAATGAATTTCCAATTAAACGAAAACCAAAACGCCATTGCGGATATGATTCGCAAATTTGGCAAAGAAAACATCTATCCTAAAATGATGGAATGGGACGAAGCACAAATTTTCCCAGTTGAAGTTTTCAAAAAATTAGGAGAATTAGGATTAATGGGAGTTGTTGTTCCTGAAGAGTATGGTGGATCAGGTTTATCATATACCGAATATGTAACTGCTATTATCGAGTTAAGTAAAATATGTGGGTCAATAGGTTTATCTATGGCTGCACATAACTCTTTATGTACAGGTCATATTTTAGCTTTTGGTAACGAAGAACAAAAGAAAAAATATTTACCAAAACTAGCTACTGCTGAATGGATTGGCGCTTGGGGCTTAACTGAAACAGGTACAGGTTCGGATGCTGGCGGAATGGCAACTACAGCCGTTAAAGATGGCGACTATTATGTAATAAATGGTTCTAAAAACTTTATTACACATGCTATTTCTGGTAATGTAGCTGTTGTTATTGTTCGTACTGGAGAAAAAGGTGATAGTCACGGAATGAGTGCTTTTATTATTGAAAAAGGAACTCCAGGATTTAAATCTGGTAAAAAAGAAAATAAATTAGGAATGCGTGCCAGCGAAACTGCTGAATTAATTTTTGATAACTGTAGAGTTCACAAAGATCAAATGATGGGTAAAGAAGGAGACGGATTTATTCAAGCAATGAAAGTGTTAGATGGCGGACGTATCTCTATTGCTGCATTAAGCTGTGGTATTGCACGTGGTGCTTATGAATGTTCAGTAAAATATGCTAAAGAGCGTGAGCAATTTGGTAAACCAATTGCACAGTTTCAAGCCATCAGCTTTAAATTAGCAGATATGGCAACTGAATTAGAAGCAGCGGAATTATTAACCTTTAAAGCTGCTGATTTAAAAAACCGTCACCAAAAAATGACGAAAGAAGGTGCATTTGCTAAATATTATGCATCTGAAGTATGTGTAAGAAACGCAAACGAAGCTGTTCAAATTTTTGGGGGTTACGGATTTACAAAAGATTTCCCTGCAGAAAAATATTACCGCGATAGTAAATTATGTACGATTGGCGAAGGAACTAGCGAAATTCAAAAAATAGTAATTGCTAGAGAATTATTGAAAGATTAATTTTTTTCATTCAACTCATAAACAAAGCCTTTGATAATTATCGAAGGCTTTGTTGTTTATATCATTTATATAAAACTCTCTTAGAAAATGTGCAGGGTCTGCCAAAAATGCGAGCAGACAGAGCGGTGAATTGAGAAAACAAGATTTTAGTGTAGTTCCTTTTCGGAACTAAACGTGAAAATCGAAGTTTTTCAAGAGGCGGGCCGAGCGTATTTTTGACTTGTCTTTTTTGGTTACTTTTTTTGACTAAGAAAAAAAGTAATATAAAGTATTGGGAAAAATTCACTAACAAAAAAAATGGTAATGGTGCCAAAAATAGTTGGTGTTTTTTATAAAAACAATTGTTATACTAGTCCCGTAAGTCAAAAGAGTACATTAGCTCTGCTGGAGAGCAACTAATTAGCAATATGATTTAC